>NZ_JBVITE010000002.1:0-261238 GCF_055575155.1 Kitasatospora sp. NPDC034533 | reverse complement strand
AAAAGAGAGGCCTTCCCCTCTTTGGGGGGTGCCGCCCTTGGTAGAGAATTTTCCCCCGTACTACCCCACAAACCCCACCCCCCCCCCCCCCCGCCCCCCCCCCCCCCCCCCCCCCCCCTCGACGACGACCCGCGGCAGGCTACTTCGCGACCACCCGCACCGGGACGGTCTGGGTGCCGACGGTGGCCGGAACCCCTTCGGCCGGGAAGAGCAGGGCCTCCGCGGTCACCGGCATCACCCCGGCACCGTCCTCCTTGGTCAGCTTCATCCGGTACTTCAGCGTCACGCTCTGCCCGGGGGCCAGGGCGAAGCCGCCGTCGGAAGCGGGCCTGCCCGCGACCGGCCGGTTGAGGGCCACCGGGGTCCAGGTGCCGCCGTCCTGCCGCTCCAGCGTCCCCTGGACGGTCGGCTGGCTGCCCCCGTACGACTCGGCGACCACGCGCGGGACCACCTGGGCGTAGCCGGTCTTGCCGGTGTTCCTGAAGGTGACGGAGAACGTCGTCGCGGTGCCGTCGTTCGGCACCGACTGGCCCGTGGTGAGGCCGTCCACCGAGACGGCGACGCTGGTGCCGGTGGCCGTCGCCCCGCCGGGCGGCTGGTGGCCGGTGACGTCCAGGGTGTCGAGGATCGAGACCAGGGCGGGCTGGTACTCGGGCTTCAGCCCGTTCGCCACGATGTACACCTGGTCCGTGCTGAGCCCCCACATCTGGGCCGTGAAGGCGTCACCCGGCTGGCAGGTCACCTGCCACTGGGTCTTGTCGATCGTCTTCCCGGCCACGATGTCCCTGGTCCGCACCGCGGGTCCGACCGAGGAATAGCCGTTGGCGGGGAAGTAGGGGTGGCCCCAGACCGGGCAGTTCGGCTGGTGGCCCCAGCCCGACTCCGAGCCCAGGTCGGCCATGGTGGGCCAGGTGCCGCCCTGCACCTCCTCCGGGCTGCTGTAGGCCACGACCAGCACGCCGTACGGCTCGCACTGCTGCTGCGACCAGCCCTCCTGCGGCTCGGTCGGCGCGCCCGGGCTCAGGACGCAGACCCGGTCGGCCGAGACCGGCACGGCCTTCCAGCCGGCCGGGACCTTGAACTTCACACCCCGGAGGTTGTACGAACTCGCCGGTGTCGACGGGGGGTTGGTGTTCCGGGGAGTGGGGGGTCCGGCGTCGGCCGGCGGAACCTCGGTCGCCGCGTCGGTGGGGGCGGCGGTCTCGCTCGGAGCGGCCGTCGGGCTGGGCTCGCCGGTCGGCTCGGGCGTCGGGCTGGGCGAGGCGGTCACGGTCGCGGCCGGCGGCGGGACCTGGTCCTGGGCGACCGGCTCGCCGTGGAAGCCGAGCACGCCGATCGCCATCGCGGCGGCCAGGCCGAGCGGCACGGTGACGGCGTACACGGGGCGCAGCCGGCGGATCCGGCTCTTCGGGGGCGCGGCCGGACGCAGGCTGCTCGCCGTGACCATGGAGGCGCGCGCGTTCAACGCCTCACGGAGCAGCCGTTCCGTCGGGGTCTCGGCCGGCCCGTCGCCGTCGCCGCCGATGCGGCGGGGGAGCTTGTCGGTCATCGAACCTTCTCCAGGTGCTTTTCCAAGGCGTCCAGGGCGCGACTGGCGGTGGACTTCACGGCACCCCGGGACAGTCCCAGGGTCTCGGCTATCTGCGCCTCCGACAGGTCGGACCAGTAGCGCAGCACCAGCACCTCGCGCTGGCGGGGAGTCAACTCCTGCAGGGCCACCAGTACCCTGCGGTGCTCGTCGTTGAGCACCGCGTGGTCCTCGGCGGACGGGGCGTCGGCCACGTGCGGGGGCACGTACTCGCGGGCGGTCCTGCGGCGGCGCAGCATCGAGCGGGCACCGTTGACCACCGAGGTCCGCAGGTAGCCGAGCGCGTTGTCCAGGTCGTCCAGCTCCTCGCCGTGGCGCTGGTAGAGCTGGGTGAAGGCGTCCTGGACGACGTCCTCGGCCAGGTCCTGGTGGTCGACGAGCATGACGGCCATCCGGACCAGTCCGAGCCGGTGGGCGTGGTACAGGTCGGTCAGGGTGGGCCGTTCCTCGGCCGGCTTGCGCCCGCCGCGCAGCAGGCGGAAGCCGGAGCGGCGCTGCTTCGCCTCCTGCTCGGTGACGACACCGGCGAGCGGCTCGCCGGCTTCCTGCGCGCCGAACAACGCGGCAGCCATCCCTCGGATGGAGAACCCGCGCCCCCCTGTCGGCACAGTGGTCGGCCCGATGGCCATGGACATGCGCTTCCGCTTTCCCCCGGGACGGTGACGACACCGGCCGCCCCGTCAGGTCACCTGATCAAGATCGTGATCGGAAGGATCATTCCAGCCGCCGGTGGCCCGCCCCCTTCCGCCCCTCACTTCCATGGACGTGTGGCGGGAGCGGAGGTTGCAGGCGGATCCGAGGAACTTTCCGGAGCTTTCCCGAGCTTTCCGAGGCGGCCGGGACGGCTACACTCACCGGCATTCCGCCACCCGTGAGCAGGGGGTTTCGCATGGCCGAGCAGGACGTCCAGGGCCCGGTCGGTGCCGGAACCGGCAGGGCCGACGGGGGTTCCGCGCCCGGGGTTTCCGTGGCCGGGGGTTTCGCGCCCGGGGTTTCCGCACCTGCGAGTTCCGCGCCCGGCGTCCCCGGACGGCGGCCGGTGCCCGTCAGGATCGGCCCGCGCCCGGCGCCCGTGCACGACGTCGCGGTGTACGCCTTCGCGGGCATGGCACCGTTCGAACTCGGCGTGGTGGTCGAGGTGTTCGGGCTGGCCCGGCCCGAGCTGACCGGGCTGCTGGCGGCTCCCTGGTACGGGCTGAAGGTGTGCGCCGACCGGCCCGGGACGGAGCTGGACGCGGTGGGCGGCTTCGGGCTGACCGCCCGGCACGGCCTGGACGAACTGGCCGCGGCCGACACCGTGGTGATCCCCGGGGTGCCGAACGCGTTCGGCGGCATGGGGGCGCCCGCCGGCCGCCAGGACGGGGGCGTCTCCCCCGGGCTGGTCGAGGCGCTGCGCACCGCGCACGGGCGCGGCGCCCGGATCGTGTCGATCTGCGGCGGCGCCTTCGCGCTGGCCGCCGCCGGACTGCTGGACGGCCGGGAGGCGACCACCCACTGGCAGTACGCCGACCTGCTCCAGCAGCGGTACCCGCGGGTGCGGGTCAACCCCGACGTGCTCTACGTGGATGACGGCGACGTGCTCACCAGCGCGGGCAGCGCGGCCGGCATCGACCTCTGCCTGCACCTGATCCGCCGCGACCACGGCGCCAAGGTGGCCAACGCGGTGGCCCGCCGCTTCGTGGTCGCCCCGCACCGGGACGGCGGGCAGGCCCAGTTCATCGAGGCGGCGGTCCGCCCGGTCGAGGACGAGGACGACGGCATAGCCCGCAGCATGCGGTGGGCTCTGGACCACCTGCCGTCCCCGCTGACCGTCTCCCTGCTGGCCCGGGCCGCCCGGATGTCGGACCGCTCGTACCTGCGGCACTTCACCGCCCGCAACGGGACCAGCCCGATGCGCTGGGTCGTCACCCAGCGCATCGCGGCCAGTCTGCCGCTGCTGGAGTCCCCGGAGGGGACGGTGGAGGAGGTCGCCGCAGCGGTCGGCTTCGAGAGCGCCGCGACCTTCCGGCACCACTTCGGCCGGGTGACGCGCACCTCCCCGACCGCCTACCGGCGCTCCTTCGGGCGCGGGGCCGCCTGAGCGCGCCGGCTACGCCTGCTCGCGCCGGTCCGCGTTGGCGAGGATCGCGTCGTGCAGCCACTGCGCCAGGCCCGGCGCGATCTCCTCGTAGGTGTCCGTCCAGCGCTGGTCGGAGACGTACAGGCAGGCCAGGCCGCGGTGGATGGTGAAGGTGCAGTCGTAGAAGTTGCGGCAGATGTGCTGCCGGTGCTCCTCGGCGAGGCCGGTGGCCACCTCGCCGTCGGCGGGCTCGCCGGCCGTGATCGCCGCGGCCAGACGGGTGTTGAGCTCCGTCATCTCGGCCTGGATCCGCTGCCAGTCGGCCTTGGAGTAGCCGCCGGTGCGGCGCTGCGACTCGGCCCAGGCCTCGGTGTCCCCCCAGCGCTGCTCGGCCTCCTGCTCCCACTCCTCCTGGTAGCCCTCGCCGAAGATCTCGAACTTCTCCTCCGGGGTCAGCTGAATGCCCATTCTCCGTGCCTCCATGGCGTGTTCGACGGCGGTGGCGAGTTCCTGGAGGTGCCTGATCCGGTCGGTGAGCAGCCGGTGCTGCCGCCGGAGGTGTTCGCTCGGGCTGACCGTGTGGTCGTCCAGGATCGCCGCGATCTCCTCCAGGGGGAAGCCGAGTTCCCGGTAGAAGAGGACCTGCTGCAGCCGGTCGAGGTCGGCGTCCACGTACCGGCGGTAGCCGGAGCGGGTCCGGCCGGCCGGGGACAGCAGGCCGATCTCGTCGTAGTGGTGCAGGGTGCGGACGGTCACCTTGGCGATCTTCGCCACGGCGCCGACCGAGTAGCCCTCACTGGTCATCGGAGTTCCTCCCTGGTGCTGACCACCACCCTCGGCTCTCACGTCGCGTGAGGGTCAAGTCGCGCGTCGCGCGTCGCGCCGGGGGTGGATTCGCCTGGGGGACGCGGCGGGGGGGATCAGGCGGCGCGAGCGGGCTCCGGAAGCCGGTGCCCGTCCCGCGGTGTGGCGTCGGCGCCCCGCCGCGACCCGGACCGCCGGCGGCGGGACCGCTGGGTGGGCCAGAACAGCACGTACCCGGCGGAGACCACCACGAAGGCGAGCCGGACGAAGCCCCGGGCCGAGTCGGACGGGAGGAACAGCGTGCCGCCGTACAGCGCGACCAGCGCGATCCAGCTCCACCACGGGACGAGCCGCTTCTGCCCGACCGCGTCCCAGAGCAGGGTGCCGAGCAGGATCGAGGCCGTGTAGTACGTGTAGACGCTCGGATCGAGCAGGATGCGGGCGTCCGCGCCCAGCAGCACCACGGCCGGCCAGCGGCCGCGCCAGACGGCGACGCAGCCGAGCCCGATGCCGAGCGCGAACTGGGTCGGCCGGTCCCACCAGGGGGTCGCCGGGTCGGTCACCCCGAACCAGCGCAGCGCGGAGGCGGGCTGGTTCGGGATGGTGAACTTGGCAGCCGCCATGGTGTCCAGGTTGCCCAGGTAGAACGGCAGCCAGGCGATCGCCACCAGGGCGCAGAACCAGAGCGCGGTGCGCAGCCAGGCGGGCCGGGGCAGCGCCAGGATCAGCGGCGCGAAGGCTATCGCCCAGGGTTTGGAGTCGACCGCCAGCGCCAGGAACACCGCGACCTGGACGGACTTGCCGCGGGCCAGGGCGTGCGCGGCGAGGGTGGTGAAGAACAGCGCGAGGACGTCGTCCAGGTGCGCGAAGCGGACCGAGACCTCGACCCACATCGGGATGAACGCCAGCCCGGCGATCAGCAGGCGCTGCTGGAGCCGCCGGTGGTTGATCCCGGTGCCGAGGTAGTACAGGGCGGCGGTGCGGCCGATCAGGACCAGCATCACCAGGCCCAGCCCGGCGCTCACCGCCTCGGCGATCAGCTCGCCGGTGTGCGGGGCGAACGGGGCGGTGAGCCTGGCCGCGGCGAGGCTCACCGGGCCGATCTGGAGTTCCGGGTGGTGGGCGTAGAGCGACAGGCCGCCGTCGGGCTGGTCGCTGAAGAGCAGTTGTTCGCCCTGGCGCAGGTAGTGCCAGGAGAAGCCGCCGCTGGGCTCGACCAGGAAGAACCAGAGCACCGTCCAGGCCGTCAGCAGGATGTGGTGCCTCCGGAGCGGCAGTCCCGCGATCCGCCCGGTCGCCGCCTCGTAGTCGGTGGTGGCCCGTGCCGTGCGTGCTTCCCGCACCTGTCCTCTCCCCGCCGTTCCGCCCCCCTCCGGCCGGACATCCTATGTGACGAAACAGAACCGCCCGTGCCGCCCGCACACCCGTCCGAGGGGACGGTGCGGGGCGGCACGGGCGGGCTCCGGGCGGGCTCCGGGCGGCGTTGTCCTCCGGGTCGGCGCCTGTGGGTCACTGCCTCACGGCCGGTGCCCTACGGCCAGTGCCCTACGGCCGGTTGACTATGGTCAGCGCCTTCGGCTCAGCCCTGCTGCGCGGACTTGCGGCGGCGCAGCACCACGAGGGTGCCGACACCGGCCACCAGGACGGCGCCGCCGGTGGCCGCGACGGCGGTGGTGTGGTCACCGCCACCGGTCTGGGCCAGGGCCTTGTCGTCGTCGTCCGCCCCGGCCTTCGCCTTGTCGACGGCGCCCGGGGTCAGCGGCGGCGGGGTGATGACCGGGGGCTCCACCGGGAAGTCGA
This sequence comes from Kitasatospora sp. NPDC034533, assembly GCF_055575155.1. Lineage (NCBI taxonomy): Bacteria > Bacillati > Actinomycetota > Actinomycetes > Kitasatosporales > Streptomycetaceae > Kitasatospora > Kitasatospora sp. NPDC034533. The sequence goes on along the minus strand of NZ_JBVITE010000002.1, from coordinate 254,987 downwards.
TCGGGCCCGAGGTGTCACCGCTGCTCTCGGCCGGGGCCGGGGCGGTGGCCGAGCCGGAGGGGGTGCCGGTGGCCGGGGTGGTCGGCTTCTCGGTCGGGGTCCCGGTGGGCTTCTCGGTCGGGGTCTCGGTCGGCTTCTCGGTGGGCTTCTCGGTCGGGGTCCCGGTCGGCTTCTCGGTGGGCTGCTCCGTCGGCGCGACGGTCGGGCTGGCCGACGGGGAGCTACTGGCGGTCGGGGAGCCGCTGGCGGTCGGGCTCGGCTTGCCCGTCGGGCTGGGCTTGCCGGTGTGCGTCGGGGTCGGCTTGCCGCCCGGCGCCTTGATGACGAAGCCCACGCCGCCGTCGCAGCTGAGGTGCCCGTTGTCGACCGGCTGGTGGCTGGTGTCGTCGAGCTGGGCGGCGAAGACGACCGGGACGACGCCGGCCCGGCCGAGCGGGGAGCCGTCGGCGAAGGACGCCCGGATCTTGATCGGGACGTGCTTGCCCCGGTTCACCCCGAGCAGGTCGTCGGCGACCGGGTTGCCGTCCCCGTCGAGGGTCCCGAGCATCATCAGGACGGAGCTGTGCTTCTCCCCGCTCTGGTCGGGGGCCACCACGGCGGTCTGCCACTGGCCCTTGGGCAGCTTGTACTGGACCTTGAGGTCCTTCGCCTGGAGGGTGCCCGCCTTGTTCTTGAACTTGAGCAGCGGGATGAAGACGAAGTCGTGCTTCGTCCGGTTCTCGATCTCGAACGTGAACTCGCGGGCGTCACCACCGGCGACGAAGGTGCCGGGAACGCCGTCCAGCGAGAGGTCGAGGCTCGCGTGCGACGCCTTGTCCGCCGCCTGCGTGGCGGCGGCGGACGGAGTGCCGGGGGTGCCGACGGCCATGGCGCCCTGGGCGCCGGCCAGCACCAGCGAGGACGCGAGCGCGGCGGCTCCGGCAAGGGCAAGACTGCGACGTATGGACAAGGAGACCTCACGGAAGTGTCCGGGCGAGGCCCGGGAAGGCGCGAGGGGGCAGCCGTGAACGCCGCGGAACCCCCCGCGAAGCTGAAAGTCCGACGGAGAGTACCGAACGATCCGGCCGATCAGGAAGGCGGGTGGCACGCTGCGTCCCGACCACCGGGAGAGCATGCCCGAATCGTCCAACTCTGTTTATTCGTAGGGCTTTTGCACTTCGCCCGATCGTCACCGACCGGTGACGGGTACACGCCCGCGGGGCGGTACCGCGCGCCCACCCCGGCAGCGGCCTCGGCCCCCCGGGCTTCAGCCCCCGAAGAAGGACTTGGCCGCGATCAGCGCCCGCTCGTCGTCCAGCACGTCCGCCGGGCGGTTGCCGTTGCCGAGCAGCACCCCGCCCCAGCGCATCCCCATGTACTCGGCGGTCAGCCGCAGCGTGCCGATCAGCGGCTCGGCCAGGTGGCTCTCACCGGCGAGGACCGTGACCCCCCACATGGTGCCGCCGCGCATCCCGTCGCCGAAGGCCACCCCGGGCTCCCGGAGCCAGGCCGACCAGTAGTCGAGGTAGAGCTTGGCGCTGGTCGGCAGCGAGTACCAGTACAGCGGCGCGACGAAGACCAGGTCGGTCGCCGCCAGGGTGGCGTCCAGCAGGGTCCGCTCGTGGCCGGTGGGCTCCGGGTAGCTGCCGTCACCGGTGTGCCGCAGGTCCCGGAAGGGCGGCAGCGGGTGGTCGTCCAGCCGCAGCCAGCGCTGCTCGGCACCGGCCGGCAGGCTCGACTCGGCGGCCAGCCGGGCGAGGCGGACCGAGTTTCCGTCGGGGCGCGCACTGGAGTCGAGGAACAGGAAGCGGCGCGGCGCATCGGCGCCGGTCGACTGATCGGACATCAGAACTCCTCCGTGGTACGCGCGGTGAACGCAGGAGTGAGCAATCGTCCAACGTCGATCTATTCCAGGCCCGATGTCGCGACGGCCTCATCGGCGGCGTCGGCCTTTCATCGGCGGCGTCGGCCCGTGCCGGCCCGTGCCGGCGGTCAGTCGGGCAGTCCGGCCCGGCGGCGGGCGACGGCGGCGACGGCCGCCCAGTCCTTGTCCCCGTCGCCGTGGGCCAGCGCGTCCAGGAAGGCGTCCCGCAGGATGCTGCCGAACGGCAGCGGGACGTTGCGCGCGGCCCCCGCCTCCAGCGCGAGTCCGACGTCCTTGAGCCCCAGCGGCAGCCGGAACCCGGCCGGCTCGTAGCGGCGCTCGGCCACCATCGCGCCGTAGCCGGAGTGGATCGGCCCGGGGAAGAGCGTGCCGGTGAGCATCTCGACCAGGTCGGTCGGCCGGACGCCGTGCGCGTCGGCCAGGCTGCACGCCTCGGCCATCGACTCGATCGCGCAGGCGATCAGGAAGTTGGCGCTGATCTTGGCCGTGCTGGCCTGCCGGGGTGCCTCGCCGAAGTGCCAGGTGCGCTCGCCCATCGCTGCGAACAGCGGCTCGGCCCGGTCCAGCAGCTCGGGCGCGCCCGCGACCAGGATGTTCAGCCGCCCCGCTTCCGCGACCGGCGGCCGGCCGAGGACGGGCGCGGCGACGTAGCCGACGCCGTGCTCGGTGTGCAGCGCCTCGGCCCGCTCGGCGAGGGCGAGCGAGACGGTGGCCATGTTGACGTGCAGGGTCGCCGTGGCGCCGGCCAGTAGCGCGGGGTCGAGCAGCAGCTGTTCGACCGCCGTGTCGTTGGCCAGCATGGAGACCACCGTGTCGGCGGCGAACACCTCGGCGAGCGAGTCGGCCGCCTCCGCGCCCTCGGCCACCAGGGCGGCCACCGGCTCGGGCGAGCGGTTCCAGACCCGTACGGTGTGACCGGCCCGCAGCAGGCTGCCGGCCATGCCCCGTCCCATCGAGCCCAGCCCCACGAAGCCGATCGTCTGCCCGGTCATCCGCGCGCTCCCCGTTCGTTCCTCGCCGTCACTGCCCGTACGCGACCGAACTGTACGTCAGGAGGGGGCGACTCGATCCGAGACGGCGCGGCCCGGCTGACGCGCGGAGCGGCTCACGCAGGCGCGGCCCACGCGCACGCCCGACCCGCGCGCATGCCCGGCTCACACGCCCGGCTCACACGCCCGGCTCACACGCAGGCGCGGGCCGGCCTCCGGGTGCGGTCGGCGACGGCGCCGCGCTCCAGTTCGGCGACCACCCGGCCGCGCAGCAGCTCGTACTGGGCCTGGAGCCGGCCGGGGCGGGCCGGGCGGGCGACCGGTCGGCCACGGCCGACCAACTCGTCCGGCCCGAACTGCTCACGGGTGAGGTCGATCTCGAAGCCGGTGGCGAAGCGGTTCCACCAGTGGAGGTCCGTCCGCACCCCGTCGACGTACACCTCGCCCATCATGAGCTCGCCGCCGAGCAGGTCGTGCACCACCATCGCCGTCACCCCGCACTGGCCGCGGGCGGGGTTGTCGGGACGCCAGTGGGCCAGATCCTCGGGCGCACAGGTGTCGACGCCCCAGGAGGAGCGGATCGCACGTTCGATGTCGTTGAGGGTCCACGCCGTCATACCGGGAAGCCTGCCACGCGCCACTGACAGCGGCACCGGCTTTTCGAAGGGTCATCCCGTGTTCTGCGGCGACCCCTCCGGCGTTCACCCGAACGAGGCAAACGCCCGGCCGGCCCGCCCCTGCTGCCCGGGGCGGACCGGCCGTGGAGCCGCTACGGGGCGTTACTTCGCCAGCTCCGCGACACCGGCCTGGGCGAACTGCTCGTCCAGGTCGCCGCTGGGCGCGCCCGCGACGCCGACGGCCGCGATCGGAGCGCCCTTCGACTGGATCGGGGCACCGCCGGCCAGGAAGAGGGTGCCCGGGATGTCCTTCAGGTTCGGGGTCTGCGCCAGCCGCTTGGTCAGCTCCGAGGTCGGGGCGTTCCAGGACACCGCCGTGAAGGCCTTGCGCTCGGCCGACTCCGGGGCCTGCGGGCCAGCGCCGTCGCCCTTCAGCAGCACCCGGGTGACCCCGTCACGGTCGACGACCGCGACCGAGACGTGCTGGCCCGCCTTGGTGGCCGCGTCCAGGGCGGCCTGGGCGGCGCGGGTGGCGGCGTCGATGGTCAACCCGCTGCTCGGGGCCAGGTTCTTGTTCTGGGTGTCGGCCTTCGCCGCGGCCGGGACGACCGGGGTCTCGGAGGACTCGGCGCTGGCCGAGACGGCGCCCACGGTGGCGGCGGCGAGCGCGGCGGCGGCGACGGTGCCGGTCAGCACCCGGGTGCGCACGGAGGTCTTCTTCATGGTCCAGCTCCTCAGCGGGTCTACGGGGTGGTGTGGCGGGATCGGGCCGCCGGGCCGTACGGGGGCTCGCCCGGCGGCGTGCTCCGATCCTCCGGCGGGGACGGGTGCGCCACATCGACGGACCGGCGCGAGCGGCCGGGCATGATGGAGGACGGCGGCGTCAACCGATCGGCTGATGCGGGCCCGGGCCGGACGGGTCACCATCGAGGGATCGGCGCAGGTCAGTGCGGGTCGAGCGGATCGGTGCGGGCCGACGCCGACCGCGCCCCGACAGCATCCGTCCAGCCGCCCGCAGCACCCGTACAGCCAGGAGCCAGCCGTGCAGCAGCCCCGCCCGGCCGTCGGCCGCGGCACCACGGACCGCACCGGTGCCGGTGCCGGTGCTGACGCTGACGCTGACGCTGACGCCGGTGCCGGCCGCTCCACCGCCGCCGGCCACGACCTCGGCGACCCGGACGCCGGCCGGCTCGCGGTGCTGCTGGACTCCGCCTTCCTGCTGCTGCTCGCCGCCTCGCTCAACCGCTACCTCGACCACCACTGGGGCAACGCCCAGGCGCCCTGGGTGATCGGGCTGAGCGCGGCCCTCGCGGTCGCCCAGCCGGCCGGCTCCTGGCTCGACCACCACCGCCCACCCGCCCCGGGTCGGCGCCGCCGGTGGCCGTCGGCCCTGGTGGTGGCGCTCTGGGTGGTGCTGGTGCTGCTCGCGCCGAGCTTCGCCTGGTGCGCCGTCCCACTGATCTACACCGCCCTGCGGGCGCTGCCCGCGAAGGCCGCCATCCCGCTGGTCGGCGCGCTGACCCTGCTGGTGGTGATCGCCGAGCTCCGGCTGCCCGGGGGCGACGCCACGCTCGTCCTGCTGCCACCCGCGGTGGCCGGGCTCGCCACCGGCGTCTTCCTCTTCATGGCCCGGCAGGCCGCCCGGCAGCGCGCGCTGATCGCCGATCTGGTCCGCACCCGGCGCGAACTCGCCGCCACCGAAAGGCGGGAGGGCACCCTGGCCGAGCGCGAACGGCTGGCGATGGAGATCCACGACACCCTGGCGCAGGGCCTGTCCAGCCAGCAGATGCTGCTCCAGGCCGCCGAGCGCACCTGGGACACCCACCCCGCGACCGCCCGCACCCACGTCCGCACCGCCGCCGAGGTGGCCGCCCGGAACCTGGCCGAGGCCCGCCGCTTCGTCCACGACCTCGCCCCGGCGGAGCTCTCCGACGGCCGGACGCTCGACCGGGCGCTCCGGGCGCTGGCCGAGCGGGAGTCCGCCGAGAGCGGGCTCCCGGTCCGCTTCCACCTGGACGGCGCCCCCGTGCCGCTGTCCGCCGCCGCGCAGTCGGCACTGCTGCGGATCGCCCAGGGCGCGCTGGCCAACGTCCGCGAGCACGCCGGGGCCTCGGCCGCCGCGATCACGCTGTCCTTCCTCGGCGACCAGGCCGTGCTGGACGTCGCCGACGACGGGCGGGGCTTCTCCCCGGACACGGCCGGCGCCGGGGGCGGGCGCGGGTACGGCCTGCCGGCGATGCGCGCGCGGCTGCGGCAGCTCGGCGGCAGCCTGACCGTGGAGAGCGCGCCGGGCGAGGGCACGGTCGTCTCCGCGGCGATCCCCCTGGGACACCGATGAGCGCCGGTACACCCACGAGCACCCTCGTCCGCCGATGAGCCTGGAGCACGCACCGATGAGCACGACTCCCGTCCCGCCCGTTCCCGTCCGCCCCGTTCCCGTCCGCCCCGCTCCCGTCCGCCCCGCTCCCGTCCGGCTGCTGGTCTGCGACGACCACGCGGTGGTGCGGGCCGGCCTGCTGGCGCTGCTGGCGAGCGCGGGCGACATCGAGGTGGTCGGCGAGGCGAGCACCGGGGAGGAGGCCGTCGCCCTGGCCGCCCGGCTGGCGCCGCAGGTCGTGCTGATGGACCTCCAACTCGGCGACGGCATCGACGGGGTGGAGGCCACCCGGCGGATCACCGCCGTCCCGGGCGGGCCGCACGTCCTGGTGCTCACCACCTACGACACCGACGCCGACATCACCCGGGCCATCGCCGCCGGCGCCACCGGCTACCTGCTCAAGGCCGAGCGGCCGGAGGAGCTGTTCGCCGCCGTGCACGCGGCCGCCCGGGGCCGGACGGTGCTCTCGCCGCCGGTCGCCTCCCGGGTGATGGCGCAGATGCGGGCACCCGCGCGCCGGCTCACCGAGCGCGAGCAGGACATCCTCGAACAGCTGGCGCAGGGGCTGGGCAACCGGGAGATCGCCCGGGCGCTGTTCATCAGCGAGGCCACGGTGAAGACACACCTCGGCCGGATCTACGACAAGTTGGGCGTGGACACCCGGGCGGGCGCGGTCGCGGTGGCGAAGGAGCGCAGGCTGCTGCGCTGAGCGCTCGCCCGATGTCACTGCGTGCTGTCATGATGCTCGGAATGTCGGATTCCATCTCGGCCCCCGGCTCGGCCAGGCCTGGGCGGCTCGACCCCGGTCGCCCTGACGACAGCACAACTCCCTGATCAGAGGCCCATCCGAGCGCTTCCGGAGCGTCCACCACATTGTGGATTTTTCGTGGACTTCTCTATTGACAAACAAACCACTCGGTTTGTTACGGTGAGATCCACGACGTCCCCGGGGGTGGGGTGCTCGCCGGGGCCTGTGCGGACCGCTCTCGCCGGAGGGTGTAGCCAGGGGGGAACGGTGGGCGTGCCGGGGTGTCGGGGGGAGCGGCAGCGCCGAAGCCGCTCGACCAGGAGGCGGGGGGGGGGGGGGGGGGGGGGGGGGGGGGAACACCCCCCCCCCCCCCCCCCCCCCCCCCCCCCCCCCCCCCTCCCCCGTTCTCCGGCCCTTCCGGCCTTCCCTTCGCCGGCACTTGACGCGCGCAACGCGCCTTCCACCGGTCAGACCAGCGCGCTCCAGTACGGACAGCTCACGTACGGCAGCGGCGGCGCGCTGCGGTCGGCGCTCCCCGACAACACCGGGCCCCGCTCCGAACGGGCCACCCCCGGTGAGCTCGCGGTCAGCCCGGCCTCGCCCGACTCGCCGAAGCGCAACGCCAGCCGGTAGCCGTCCGGGGTGGTCGCGGTGACGCCCGGGCGCCCTCGATCGGCGTCCAGCGAGGTGATCATCCAGCCACGCCGCCGCCAGTGCCGCTCCACCACGCCGACCAGCACCAACCGCCGGGGCAGCGAGACGACGGTGAGGATGTCCCGGCCCCGGGTGACGTACCAGAGCAGCTCCGACTCCCGCCCCGGCAGGGGCAGTCGCGCGCCCGCACGGGCCGGCGCCCCCTGCCAGACCGGCATCGGACGGACGGCGTCCAGGGTGTCCTGGAGCAGCGTCTCGCAGCGCGCGGCGGCGTCGAGTTGGTCGACCGCCGCTCCCGGACCCGATCCGGGCCCGAACCCCGGGCCCGACCCCGGCCACCGGGCCGGCCCGGACGGCACGCCCCCGGGGCCGCCACCCGGACACCCGACGTTCAGTTCGGCACCACCTGACTGCACAGGGCCCCTCCGCACTCCTCCCGGCGTTCAACCCGGGCAGGCAATTCCGTCACTGCTTGGACGGCGGTCCGGTACGGACAGTTCCGCTCCCCGTTCCATCCCTCACCGTTCCCACACTTCCCGCCGCCGTCGGCACCGCCCGCATCCCCTACCGCGTCGCCCCCGGCCGCGAACAGCCGAGTTCCGAACCCCGCGGCACATCGCCCCGGTTCTCGCGCCGGACCTCGGCCCGCCGCTCCCGCGCACCCATGCTCCCGGAGGCGCTCGACCCGGCGCGTGGGTGCACGATTCCGTCCGCGCCGCAAGCGATGCGCCAAAAAGGCCGATAACCGTGCACAGTGATCTACATCAAATTGACTGAACGTCAACTTCAAAGGTGAGACTGCCTTGTTAGCGACATTCGCAAGGAGTCCACCATGCGCATACTCTTCGTCGGCCCCGCCGCGGCCGGCCACCTCTTCCCGATGGTGCCCACCGCCCAGGCACTGCGCGCCGCCGGGCACGAGGTGCTGTTCGCCAGCGGGCAGCCGTTCGACCACCTCCGCTCCGCGGGCTTCCCGATCGTCGAGATCGGCGACGGCCGGGTCCTGCGGGAGATCTTCGAGGAGCACCTCGGCGGCCGGGTCGAGTACGTCAACGAGGGCAGGACCCAGGAGGAGATCCTCGACATGGCGGCCGAGGTCTTCGCCCACGCCTCCCGCCCCGGCGTGGACGGCCTGCTGGCCGCCGCCACCGACTGGGGCGCCGACCTGCTCGTCCACGACTCCTTCCACGCCGCTCCCCCGCTGGTCGCCGGGCGGCTCAAGATCCCGTCGGTGGTCCACAACTTCGGTGTCAGTTCCGGCCGTCCGATGACCGAGCGGCTGGCCTCGCACGTGCCCGACCTGTACGAGGAGTACGGCCTGACCGGCCCGGCCACCACCGCGGTGCTCAACCTCGGCCCCCTCGGCGGGGACCCGGACGGCCTGCCGATGCGCTACATCCCGTACAACGGCGGTGGCATCGTCCCGGGCGAGTACCTCCGCCCGGCCGAGCGCCCGCGCGTGGTCGTCACCCTGGGCACCGTGCTCGCCGAGCTGGACGGCGTCCGGGCGGTGGTCCGCCTGGTCGAGGCGGCGGCCGAGGTGGACGCCGACTTCCTGCTCGCGGTCGGCGGCACCGACCTCTCCCCGCTCGGAACCCTGCCCGCCAACGTCCGCGGCCTGCCCTGGGTCCCGCTCAACGAGCTGCTCAGCCGCGCCGACGCCCTGATCCACCACGGCGGCTCCGGCACCATGCAGACCGCCCTCCAGGCCGGCCTGCCCCAGCTGCTCCTCCCGCAGGGCGCGGACCACTACATCAACGCGGAGGCCATCACCGCCACCGGCGCCGCCCTCAGCTCCACCTCCGACGCCGTCGACACCGCCCTGCTCACCCGCCTCCTCACCGACCCCGCCCTCCGCGACGCGGCCCACCGCCTCCAGGCCCGGAACGCCGCCCTGCCCACCCCGACCGCCCTGGTCCCCACCCTCGAAGACCTCACCAACCGCCACTGACCACCCCACCCCACCGGTGGCCGCAGGCCCACCCCGCCGGCGGCCACCCCCAACCAACCTCGGACAACACGAAAGCCGCAGGTCATGTGACCTGCGGCTTTCGACATGGAGCGGGCGACGAGAATCGAACTCGCGCTCTAAGCTTGGGAATCTTTGGGCCTTCGAGCCGAAAAGTGCTCCTGACCTGTACTGATACCAGCACAACCAGCCCGCCGGACGCCCAAGGCAGACCGCTACTGCCCGCCGTTCACCACCCGTTCTGGCACGGATCTGGCACAGCCCCCGACAGGGGCCCGCTGCCGCCCTTGCCGACCAGCTCGCGAGTCGGGCACCGGCTCGTCTCAGATCCTCAGCTCAATCGCCAGCCAGATGGGCCCCCTTGGCCACTTGAAGGAAGCCCACAGACACAACCTCAGACGGTCGGTCGCGAGCCGCCCACCCTGCACAGATCCCCGCAAACCTCTCCGACATGTCAGTGACCTTCGGTATGGTGCGGCGAACAGAGCGTAAGGGGGAGAGAGTCGTGGCGACCATTCGTCCCAGCCGCCGCATCGAACGGGCCGGCGTCAACGCCGTTCGCACCCTGCTTGAAGATCACGAGCACATCGTGCAAGAAATTGATGGCGGCAACGACCACGGTGAAGACCTCATCGTGAACCTCACTCGCGGAGGCAAGCGAACGGGCCACTACATCGCGGTCCAAGTCAAGAGTGGAAAAAAATACAAGCGCGCCCGCGGCTATGCCATCCCGATCGACGACCACTTCGATGACTGGAAGCAGAGCAGGATTCCGGTTTTGGGCTTCGTCTACGATCCCGACACGGGTGAGATTTTCTGGACGAACCTGACCAAGAAGTTGAGGAAGGCCCCTAAAGCCCCTTCCTGGATTCAGATCCCAGAAGATTCGAAGCTATCCAACGACAGCATGCGCGGATTCGCCGCCGAAGTTGAAGCATACGTCGATAGCGCCGGGATGCGCGTGCGCGGAAGAACTCAAGAAGAGGGCTTTAGCGGGGCGGCCAGGGCAAGGAGGGGCTTGGATCCGGAAACGGCACCCAATCCCCTCTTCGAAGGGTTTGCAGATTTTGCACTCCGCCACGAGGAAAAAATCGACACCCTGGCTCGAGACGTGCGACGAGCCATTCCTCTGATGATCCTGGCAATCATCATGGCGTGGGAATGGCCCTACCAGATCAGATTCGTCGAAAGATACTCTGACATAAGTCCGCTCCCCTGGGTGATGAATATCTACACTTTCATCTCCTTCGCCGCCCTAGCCATGTATTTCGAGTTCCGGGCCGGCCGGATCCCCAAGGAGACGGGGCGATGGCTGGCACTCTTCGCCGGAAACTTCCTCTCCGTTCCAGTTTGGGACCATGGCGACCAGCGGGATTGGTGGGGGACGGTATGGATCTTCGCCGGGGCATTTGGTCCGTCCCTCGGAGTTAAGTTCATCTTCGTCTCCTTTGTTGGATTCGCGAGAGAACGAAGGAGACGATCCCTGAGCTCGGATGAGTAGTAGGTCCCCACGCCGAACCGACCACTCGCCGGATCAGGCCCCATCGACGCCAACTCGGCAAATCAATTAGGGCGGTTGAAATTTGCTAAAGAAGCCAGAATTCCCACACCGCAAGGTTACCTCCTGGAAGCTTCTCCTAGTAATAATTGGCTCCCTCGGACTTCCCATCATTAACAATCTGGCGAAAGGCTTTCCGCCAGCAGTAGCAGACCCCGGTGACGGATTCATGAGAATCCAGGACATATCCATTGCCCTAACCATTGGCCTCTTGCTGGCACTTCCGGTCGAGATCATTGTCGCCAACTCTCATCGCCGCCAGCTGAAGCAGTATGAGCGAGAAGTTCAGTCACTCAAGGAAGAAAGGCAGAAGATGCTCCTACTTCAGGCCCAGCGGGAGGCGGAGAGAAGAGAAGCCTGGGTTGCAGGAATAGAATCGGGTCGAGCAGCGAGGAAGGCTTCCTACAGTCCAACAATCGATGAAATCGACAAACTCTCGCCCGCCGAATTCGAGAGGGCAGTTCTACAGCTAATGGTGCGCGATGGCCTAACGGGCGAGGTTATCGGAGGACGCGGAGATCAAGCAGTTGATATTCTGGCGCACAGCGCCAATGGCCAGCCAATCGCAGTCCAGTGCAAGCATACGACCATCGGCGCCAAGGTCCCCAGTCGGGTCCTGTACGAGGTGAAAGGAACATCCGAAACAGTCTACGGGGCAAAAGACTCGATCATCGTGACCAACGGCTTCTTCACGCGAGACGCCCTCGAATGGGGCACCGAATACGGTATTCAACTGATCGACCGCGACATCCTGATCGAATGGTCGAAAAATGGAGACCACCTATACCAATTGGTCGAGCTCGAAATTCCGATCTAGCAGGTTGAGAACAGCGGATTCTCTGTGACCAGGCGAGTCTAAGCTGCAGCGACAACAACCCCTGCGACCACCTATTCCTGCCCGCTGAACACTTCCTGGACTGGTGAACGGAGCGGCGAGAGGACGTGCAGGAGGCCTTCGCGGCCATGCCCTGCTGGTGTCCCGTCGCTACGCGCCAACCACTCACCGGCCGGCAGGTAGGCGTTCCCGGAGGCCCTCCAGCTGCATCGGAGCGAAACTGTTCGTTGTGATCTTGCGCAACGTTCACGGCCGGTCGGCTGGCCCTGAAAGAGACATCTCGATACGGCGATTCACCGATGGTGATTCAGCCGAGGAACTCACCCTGCTCCTGCACCGCGCATACGCCGCTCATGCAGCGGCTGGCAGGGTCTTCTTCGCGTCGTACCAGTCCGTGCAGGACACGGCTACCCGGATGGGGAGGGGGGAGTGCTGGCTCGCCTTCCAAGGCGCTGAGCTGGTCGGGTCGGTGACGGTAGCGGCACCGTACACGGTGCCCGTGGGGTATCCGGCACCAGCCGATGCAGGCTCATTCTGGCAGCTCGCGGTGGATCCCGCGTGTCAGGGGACGGGCCTCGGACAACGGCTGTTGACCGTGGCGGAGGACCGCATCGTCGCTCTCGGGGCCGCGGAAGCGGTCATCGATACGTCGGCCGAGGCCACTGAGCTGGTCGCTTGGTATCGCCGACGGGGGTACGTCCCCGTTGGGACGTGGCGGTGGGACGTGACCAACTACGAGAGCGTGGTCCTGCTGAAAGACCTTGCCGCAGCTGGCCGGGAACGGTGAAAACGTGCGGTCGGCGCCTCCCCAACTGGAAGGCACCGACCACACTCGCTGGCGGCCGACGCTACTGGTCGAGGGCTCGGGCAGCGTCCTGCGCGGCGATGGTGAGGGCCTCGTCGAGGGCCTCGGGGCGGCGTCCGCCGGCACTGGCAACTGGGCCCTTGCCACCGGCTCCGCCGCCGACGGTGCGGGCGGCGGAGGCGAGAAGCTGACTGGCCTGAGTGCCAGCAGTGAGAATGCTGCGGGTGATGGCGGCGGCGAGAAGGGCCTTGCCGCCGTGCTCGGTGCCGAGGACGACGACGGCGTGGTCGCTGCCCAGGAGGTCGGCGGTGTTAGCGGCAAGGGCGCGGAGTTCGTCGGGGACCAGGCCGGTGACCTTCTCGGCGACGATCCGGCCGCCGGGGACGGTGCGGGCGATGGCGGCGAGTTGCTGGGCGCGAGTGTGCAGCTCGGCGTCGCGGAGGCGGGCGAGTTCCTGTTGGGCGGTGGTGAGGGCGTCGAGGCGCTTGCGGAGGGTGTCTGGGGCGTCCTGAGGGCGGGTTCCGAGGAGGGCGGAGAGTTCTTCGAGGAGGCGGCGTTCGGTGTCGTGGTAGGTGAGGGCGTCGCGGCCGGTGAGGGCTTCGATGCGGCGGAGGTTGGAGCCGATGGAGGCTTCGCCGAGGATGCGGACGGGGCCGGCGTTGGAGCCGTGGGGGACGTGGGTTCCGCCGCAGAGTTCGCGGGAGAAGTCGCCGATGTCGACGATGCGGACGTGGTCGCCGTACTTCTCGCCGAACAGGGCGGTGGCTCCGGCGGCCTCGGCTTCGGAGCGGGTGGCGTGCCAGATGCGGACTTCGGGGTCGTCGAGGAGGTGGTCGTTGACGAGGGCCTGGATGGCGGCGAGCTGGGTGGGGTCGACGGCGGAGAAGTGGGCGAAGTCGAAGCGCAGGCGGCCGGCGTCGACGAGGGAGCCGTGCTGGCGGGCGTGGTCGCCGAGGGTGCGGCGGAGCATGGCGTGCAGGACGTGGGTGGCGGAGTGGGAGCGGGCAACAGCGTCGCGGCGCGGGCCGTCGACGAGGGCCTCGGCCTGCTCGCCGCTGCGGATCTCGCCTTCGCGGATGCGGACGGTGTGGACGTGGAAGCCCTCTAGGCCGAGCCTGGTGTCCAGGACCTCCAGGAGCGCGCCCGAGGACGTGCGGATGGTGCCGGTGTCGCCGACCTGGCCGCCGGACTCGGCGTAGAACGGGCTGCGGTCCAGGACCAGTTCGAGCGTGCTGCCCTGGTCGGCGCCGGGCACGACGGTGCCGTCGGAGATGAGGCCGAGGACGGTGGCTTCGGTGTCGAGGCGGTCGTAGCCGGTGAAGTCGGTGCGGCCGTGGCGGGAGGACAGCTCCCGGTAGGTGTCCTGGCGGCGCAGGGCCTCGGCGGTCTTGGCCTTGCCGCCGGCCTTGGCGCGCTTCTGCTGTTCGGCGAGCAGGGCGGTGAAGCGGTCCTCGTCGACGGTCAGACCGGCGTCGCGGGCGGCCTCGATGGTCAGCTCGACGGGGAAGCCGTAGGTGTCGTGCAGTTCGAAGGCGGTGTCTCCGGTGAGGGTGGTGGAGCGGCTGTCGCGGCTGCGGGTGATGGCGGCGTTGAGCAGCCGGGTGCCCTGGGTGAGGGTGCGGGTGAAGGATTCCTCTTCGGCGGTGACGACCTGCTCGATGAGGCTTGCCTGGCCCACCAGTTCGGGCCAGACGTCGCCGAGGTTGGCGATGACGCTGGCGGTGGCCGGGGCGAGGACGGGCTGGTCGATGCCGAGCATGCGGGCGTGGCGGATCGCCCGGCGCATCAGGCGGCGCAGGACGTAGCCGCGGCCGTCCTTGGCGGGCAGCACGCCGTCCGCGATGAGGTAGGCGATGGAGCGGGCGTGCTCCGAGACGACCTGGAACGAGACCTTCTCCTCACCACCGGAACCGCTGCCCGGGTAGTCGCGGCCGGCGAGTTCCTGAACGGTGGTCAGGGTGGGCAGGAGCAGGTCGGTGCCGCAGACGTTCTCGACGTCCTGAAGGATCGCGGCGAGACGGTCGAGGCCGAGGCCGGTGTCGATGCTCTGCTGGGCGAGGTCGCCGAGGATCGGGAAGGTGCCGTTGTCGTCGTCCTCGCCGCGCATGGACTGCATGAAGACGAGGTTCCAGATCTCGACGTACCGTTCGCCGTCGACGGCCGGTCCGCCCTCGCGCCCGAAGGCCGGGCCCCGGTCGTAGTTGAGTTCGGAGGAGGGGCCGCAGGGGCCGGGGACGCCCATGTCCCAGAAGTTGTCCGCGCTGAGGCGCTGGATGCGTTCGGCGGGGACGCCGATCTTGCGCCAGAGCTGTTCGGCCTCGTCGTCGCTCTGGTGGACGGTGATCCAGAGGCGGTCCTCCTCCAGGTTGTAGCCCTGGGTGAGGAGTTCCCAGGCGTAAGCGATGGCGTCGGCCTTGAAGTAGTCGCCGAAGGAGAAGTTGCCCATCATCTCGAAGAACGTGGCGTGCCGGTTGGTGCGGCCGACGTTGTCGATGTCGGAGGTGCGGGCGCACTTCTGGATGGTGGTGGCGCGGGGGTACTCCGGGGTGACCTCGCCCAGGAAGTAGGGCTTGAACTGGTTCATGCCGGCGTTGGCCAGCAGCAGGGTCGGGTCGGAGGGGATGAGCGGGCTGGACGGGACGTGGCGGTGGCCGCGTGAGGTGAAGAAGTCCAGGAAGGTGGAGCGGATCTGCGTCGAGCGCATGGCGGTAGGGCCCTCACGGAAGAGTCGCGGAGAGGTGGGGGGTGATCACACGCCGAGCCGGGCCGAGAACGAGGACTGAGTGGTTCTCAGTTCTCCAGCTCGGCGCAGATAGCTCGCGCCCCCACGGTGTAGACCATGACTCCGGTATCCGTCGCTCTGAGGTGGCGCAGCCGACAACGGACGCAACGGTCCGCTGCGACTGCGCCACCAACAGTAGCGGCTCCGGGGTCAAGATCGCTTGGAGTTGTCCTCCTGACGGCCGATGCCGACCAGGAGGGGCAGGACGAAGGCGGCGTGGTCGGCGCGGGGCATCACGAGGTGGGCTCCCGCCCGGGTGAGGGCTTCGGGGCCGGCGAAGCCCCAGCCTGCGCCGACGGCGGTGACGCCCGCGGCGTGGGCGGCGTGGATGTCGGTCTCGGTGTCGCCGACGAAGATGCCCGCCCTCGGAGGAACGTCGAGCCGGTCGAGGGCGAGCAGGACGCCGTCGGGGGCGGGTTTGGGCTGGGCGTCCTCGTAGCAGACGACGGTGTCCAGCTGGTCGAGGATGTCCTGTGGCAGCAGCCAGTTGACCCGTTCGCGGCTTCGCAGGGTGACGACACCTGTGCCGACTCCGGCCTCGCGGAGCGCCGCAAGGGTCTCGGCGACGTACGGAAACACCTCGGCGGTCAGGGTGGCCGTGGCGCTCGCCGCGGCCCAGCCTTCCTCGTTGATCGATCCGTCCAGTCCGAGGTCGGACAGGACGTACTCGCGCGGGGTGGTCGCGGCGCCGGCCGGGAGATCGGCGACGGTCACCCGCCTGCCGAGCGCGGCGGTCGCATAGCCTGCCAGGGTGGCGAGTTGGGCGTCCCGGCTGTCGACGAGGACGCCGTCGAGATCGAAGAGCACAGCTCGCTTCACGCGGCACCGCCCGCCCGGGGTGACGGCAGGTCGGCCTCGGTGAACAGCGAGCGCAGCGTGACGCGGTGCTCGGCCAGCAGCGTCCGGCCGCCGAGCGGGCGCTCCAGGACACACAGCGCGTGGGTGACCGGTCCGCCCACCATCCGCAGGATCCTTGCCATGTGGAGCAGTTGGCCGCCGGAGCGGACCACGTCGTCGACCAGGACGATGCGGCGGCCGTCGATGGGAAGGCCCTCGACCTGGTGGAACGACCCGTAGCTCTTGGGCTTGCGGCGCACGAAGACGGCGGGCAGGCCGGTGGCGGCGGACAGCGCCACGACGAGGGGGACGCCGCCGAGTTCGATGCCGGCGAGCACCTGGGCGTCGTCGGGGACGAGGTCGGCCATGGCGGTGGCGGTGTCGCGCAGGAGCACGGGGTCGGAGGCGAGCCGGTACTCGTCGAAGTACGCGTCGAGTCGGCCGCCGTCGGCGAGCTTGAACGGGGCGTTGACGCACGCGGTTTCGGCGAGTCGGGAGGCGAGGCCAACCGACGGGGTGCGGGTGGTCATGCTCCTCCGATCGAGGTGGTGCCGAGCGAGGCCAGGTGGGCGCGGAAGGCGTCGGCGGACTCGACGGTGGCGAGGAAGCCGAGCGGCCGGGTCGGGGTCTCGTACAGCCACCGCTCCTCGCACAGGAAGGCGAGCAGGCGCAGGGCCGACGCGCCCGCGAGACAGACCGGCACGGGCCGGATGGTGGTCGCGTAGTAGAGGGCGGCGGTCAGCTCGTGGAGGGTGCCGACTCCGCCGCCCATGGCGACGACCAGGTCGGCGTTCTCCAGGTAGTGGTTGAGGCGGGCGCCGGGGTCGGGCAGGTGGACGGACAGGGTGGTGTGGGGGTTGAACGCGCCCCACTCGTCGTGCTTGCCGGTCAGCGTGACGGCGGTGACCGTGGCTCCCTGGTCTCCGGCCCCGCGGGCGGCGGCCTCCATCAGCCCGTTGTAGCCGCCGTGCAGGAGCTGGTAGCCGGCCTGGGCGAGGGACCGGCCGATCTCCTCGGCCAGCGCCTCCTCCTGGGCGGAGGCGGGGACGACGCCGCCGAAGAAGACGGCGGTCAGGCCCTCGCGGGCCCGGCTGGCGGCCGGGCCCGCGAGGTGGAGTGCGTTCACACCAGCTCCTGGTAGGTGCGGTAGGCGGCGACGGCGTCGTGCAGGCCGTCGAGCGCCTGCGGGCAGGCCCGCTCGGCCAGGGCGAGCACCCGCTCGATCGCCTCGGTGACGTCGGCCGCCTCCGGGATGGCCGGGCCGCTGATCGCGGCGTCCAGGTCGCCCAGGCAGGCGCGGCCGATCGGGGTGACGGCGATCTCCTCGCGCAGCTGGTACCAGCCCCAGAACCGCGAGGCGGGGGCCAGGGCGGTCTTGATCAGGTCCTTCGTGGCCGTGTGCAGGCGGTGCCACTCGGAGTACGCCACGAACCGCTGGCCGCGCTTGATCCGCTTGTGCAGGAGAACGGCCAGCACCAGGTGTTCGATCAGCAGCTCGGCGCAGGAACGCGGCCGGGCGAGGAAGGCGGCGGCGAAGCTCTCGGCCGCCGCGACGTCCGGCGCGGTGACCGGTCCGGGCCGGCGGTCGAGGAGGACGGCGGTGCTGACCGTCTCCCGCAGTCGCGGGATCCGGGAGGCCGGCGCGACGTAGAGGTCGATCTGGTGGAGCTTGCCCTCGTCCGGGACCAGGAAGACCATCCCGACGCCGCCGAGGTCGGCGACGATCGTGTCGCGCCAGCCAGGCAGCAGGGCGCCGGCCTCGACCGGCATCAGGGTGTCCAGGGCCTCGACGAACGACGGGAACCGGGCGTCGTGGACGCCGGCGACGAAGTCGACGTCGGACAGGCGGTCGGCGGTGCCGTGGGCCAGCGACCCGCGGACCATCAGGTGGGTCACCGCCGGGGAGGTGGCCAGGATGTCGGCGAGCTTCGACAGCAGCGGCAGCTGCGCGGGCCGGTTGGCCTGGGTGATCGCCGCCAGTTGCAGGGTGGGCATGCGCTTCTTCCTTCCGGGCGTAGGTGCGGGCTGGGATCAGGCGGGGATGGCGAGCAGGCGGCGCTTGGCGGTCTCCCAGCGCGTCGCGGCCTCCATGTCGCCGAGGGAGGTGTGCAGTTCGGCGATCAGGTCGTAGACCGTGCCCTCCGGCAGGGCGTAGGTGTAGAAGAGCCGCAGCAGCATCCGCTCGGCCGCCTCCGTGTAGCCGAGGGCGGCCATGTTGCGGGCGCTCTCCAGTCGCGCGGCCAGGACCGTCTGGTCGGCGACGGGCAGCGGCTCCGCGACCACCGGGCTGAGCGCGGGACGGCGGGCCAGGTGGCGGTAGGCGTCGTCGGCGTACACGTCGGCGATCAGGTGGATCCGGTCCGGGCCGAGCAGGTTGCACACCCCGTGGGCGTACGTCGGCGTCAGCCGCCAGATCCGCCCGCCCGTCATGTGCACCTTGGTGCCGCCGGTGACCAGGAAGGCGGACCTGTTGGTGTGCAGCGGGACGTGCAGCCGGTGCCGCTCGACCTGGTCGAGGTCGTCGTAGTCGCGGTGCTCCCAGAGGAAGGCGTTGCCCTCCAGCCGGGCGAGCCGCACCCACATGAAGTCCAGGCCGAGGTCGGCCAGGAATGCGGCGGTGGCCGGCATCCGGCCCAGCAGGTCGGTCGGCCGGGCCGCGCAGTCTCCGATCGTCACGTCGGCGGCGTCACCGGAGGCGTTCATCAGCGAGGTGGTCCACCAGCCGCCGGACTGGTAGGCGCCGTACTCCGCCTTCCAGGGGGCCTGAGCGGTCAGGGCTTCGTGGCGCATCCGCTCCAGGTGGGCGGAGTCCACGGCGTCCAGCTGGGCGATCTGCCCGGCCAGAGCGGTCAGGGTGTTGTCCATCGGTTCCCTCCCGTTGCCGGCTCGCGGCATGGCGAACCGGAATGCACGTGGTGCTGGATGGGGTCGATCGGGCGCGGATCCCAGCGCCCTTGATCTCACGCTTCGCTGTCGGCGATGCACGGACAGCAAGGTGGCGTTCAGGATGGCGGCGCCGGGTGCGGCATCGATACGACGCGGCTGCCGTCACCGTCCCGCCGTCCCGAAAGGCGAACCATGTCGGTACGCGTCATGACTGCCGTCACGGCCGCCGCCATCTGGGCTGAGACGACCTCGAACGGGTTTCCTGTCGAGCGACCATGGCTATCGTCAGAACAGACGAACGGGGACGGAGATGATCCGCGGTGGCTGAAACTCCCACACTCCTAAGGGTTTTGACGCTTCAGCGACACTGGCAGGTCTACGAGACCTTCCGTCTCCGGTTCGAGGCGACGGCGAACTCGGCCGCCGAGCAGGAGCGCGACCCCCGACTTCGGGGCTTGTCGGTCTCCAAGCGGCAGTTCGAGCGCTGGTACGGCGGCGCGGTGAAGACCCGCCCCTACCCGGACCAGTGCCGGGTGCTGGAGGCCATGTTCGGCGTCGGCGTGGACCAACTCCTCGCGCCCGCACCGGCCGGCCCCGTATCCGTGCCCGCCACCACCGCCTCGTTCGCCGTCCCGCCACCACGGTCGGTCCCTGTCCTCCTCCCACCCGAGCAGGCAGCGGCACTGCCTGTCGGTGGCCCGTTCAGCAGCGAGCCCCGCTTCGACGCGGGCACCACGGAATTGGAAAGGCAGGTCACGATGGCGGCTCGTCGTGCACTTCGATTCACCGCGATGGCGGAGGGCAGCAGCATCGGCTCGGAGACCCTGGGCCAGATCAACGACGAGGTACGGCGGCTGACCGTCGCCTACCCGAAGCTGGCACTGCCGACCCTGCTCGGCGACCTGGTCGAGGTCCAGGACCTCACCTTCCAACTGCTGGAACACGGACGGGCCAAGCCGTCGCAGGCCCGGGAGCTGTACCTGCTCGCCGGGATCACCTCCGGCATGCTCGCCAAGGCCAGCCACGACCTGGGCAACCCGAGCGCCGCCATGATGCAGGCCCGCACAGCCTTCGTCTGTGCCGACAACGCCGACCACCACGCCATGCGTGCCTGGGTCCGCTCGCTCCAGTCGCTGATCTCCTACTGGGCCGGCCGCCCCGGCGAGGCCGCCGACTACGCCGCCCTCGGACAGGGCGCCATCGGCGACGTCCGCGGCACCACCAGCGTCTGGCTGGCCTGCCTCTCCGCCCGCGCTCACTCCCTCCTCGGCGACGGCGAGGCCACCCGCACCGCCATCCGGCAGGCCGAGGAGGCCCGCGCGACCGTCGAACCCGACGACCTCGACGCCTTCGGCGGCATCATGACCTTCCCGCTGCCGCGCCAGCTCTACTACGTCGCCGAGGCCACCGTGCAGCTCGGGGAAGACGCGGCCCTCGGCGAGAGCCAGTCCGAAGCCGCCGTCTCCGCCTACCGCAACGCCACCGAGGACGAGTGGGCCTTCGGCGACCAGGCCGGCGCCCAGACCGACCTCGCCCTCGCCCGCATCGCCCGCGGCGAGATCGAGGGCGCCGCCGAAGCCGTCCGCCCCGTGCTCGACCTCCCCGTCGAACAACGGAACTTCGGCATCGTCAGCAGCGCCCAACGCGTCCACGCCGCCCTGCACGGCGCCGGTCGACGCAGCAGTGGTGGCGCGGCGGCCAGTCTGCGCCAGGAGATCGAGGCCTTCACCACCACCCCCACCTCGGCCCTCGTCCGGTGACCCCGCGGATAGGCTCCGCAGCCATGACCCCACTCCGCCTGACCGGCCCCAACCTGGCACTGCGCGAAGTCGAACCCGAGGACACCGACGACCTCCTGGCCATCTACGGCGATCCCGAGGCCACCCGGCACCTCAGCTTCGAACCCCGCACCCGCGAGCAGGTCGAAGCGATCACCGCCCGCTCCATCGACTCCGCGCACGTCACCCCGCGTACCGAGTACTGCCTGGCCGTGACCCGACGCGGTGAGCACCAGCTGATCGGCTACGCGCGCCTGGCCACCGAGCCGCAGCAGGCCGCCACCATCGGCTTCGCCCTCCACCCGGCCGAGTGGGGCAAGGGCCTCGGCACGGAGACCGTTCACCTGCTCTGCGCCCTCGGCTTCAACGCCCTCGGCCTGCACCGCATCTGGGCCGCCCGCTCACCGCTCAACGAGGCCTCCGAACGCACCCTGCTCCGCGCCGGCATGACCGAGGACGGTCGCATCCGCGACCACGTCTTCGTCCACGGCGCCTGGCGTGACTCGATCACCTACTCGATCCTGGAACACGAGTGGGCACCGATCGACGGGCTGGAAACGGACGGAGCCGCTGAGTCCGATGGCGGGCACAGCCCGGGAAGGTGATCCCATGCTGCCCGAGCCGCACATCGTGGTCCCCGGCATCGCTGGAGTCGCCCACGAACCCCCGTACCGGCCGCCGATCCGCAGAGAAGCTGCGAAGACGCCAAGCGGCTCCTTCCCCACCATGATTGGGGAGGAGCCGCCACCACCTGCAAGCTAGAAACGACCGCGGATCTGCATGCCGGTTTCGCTGTCCGGGTTGTTCAGCGCCTCATAGACCTTGTGGCCGGAGTCGCGGGCACCACCGGCCCAGCTGACCTTGCCCGTGTGCGTCAGCTTGGCGGCGACGCCGCTCCAGTACTTCGCCTCGCGCTCCCACTGGACGTCCTCCAGGAGGGCATCCAGGGTGACGCCCTCGGGCATCGGGTCGGTGGACCAGGACATGGTGCGGTTCATGGTCGCACCGAGGCCGGCCACGACGGCGGGAGCGGTGATGGCGGTCTTGGCGTGGAACAGCTCGGCGTTCTGCTGCAGGAAGTCGCCGACCGTCTCCATGAGCTCGCGCTGGACGACGGCCTGGTCGGGGCGGCTGTTGTTGCTGTCGGTGGGAATGTCCTCGTACTCGATGCCGGTCGAGGCGGCATGGATACCGGCCTTGCCGAGCATGGCCGTGGAAATGAGCGTCCTCAGGACAGACATCGTCATCCACTCCGCGGCCTTGTCCGACACCTGGCGCTTGCCGGTGAGGATCAGACTGGACAGCGGAGCCGTGCCCTCACCGAAGGGCACGGTCAACGACTCCATCAGCTTGCGCGTGACCGTGGTGCCGAAGTCGCGGCCGTCCATGGACATGGCCAGGGACTTGTCGACCGGAACACCCTTGAGGTTGCGGTCGTGGAAGATCTGCCGGGCGGCCATGACGCTGATGCCGTGGAAGATCTCGATGGAGAGCTTCAGCTCCCCGAAGTCGAAGTCCTCCAGGTCGTACGCCGCCGGGTTCTTCTTGATCCGGTGCAGCGCCGTGACCTGGGTCTCGGCGTCGAGGGCGATGAGGCCGTCACGGATCGGCAGGTGCCACATACCGTTCTCGTCCCGGCTCAGCGGGCGCGGGGACCAAAGGGTGATCTGCGGCACCGACCACGCACTGTCGAAGTCCCCCCGCAGGCCGGCTGCAATGTAGTCCGCGTACTCGCCGACGTTCTTGGCCTTCTTGCTGCCTGCCGTACCTATGGGCCGCTGCACCTCGGCGCGCAAGCGGGCGTAAGGGTCGATCTCGTAGCCGGCCTTCACGGCACGCTTGGCGTCCTCCTCCACCTTCGCCGGGTCATTGACGAGGTAGAGCAGGTTCTCACCGTCGATGACGGCGTTCACCATGACGCCCTCGCGGACGACCGAGAGCTGGATGGGGAAGCCGGTGGTGACCGGCTTCGTGAACGTGGTGATGGACACGGGTTCCCTCCCCTACGCGAGCACGCCCCTCTGACGTCTCGCCGTTCCGCAGCACGCTAGTTGACGGTCCGCCAGATGGTCAACTGCGGTTACGGGAGCACCTGATCGACTCAACCGCAGCTGGAAAATCTCAAACTGCGGAGAATTTGAGACCGCCATGATGACGACTGCGGATGAGATTCCCTTGCCAGGCTCCTGTCCGCGGAAGCCACAGACCCCGCCAACCCGTGATTTCCAGCGGCTTTCGCAATGCCGCAGTTCGGCCAGGACGGACCACGAGATCCGAAACGACTGGAAGCTTCGAGGGGTATCGCTCCGACCCCGGCCCGCCGATGCGAACCGGAACACTTCGCCGGGCACCCCGCCCCGACCCCGGGCGCCGATCAGAACACTCGGCCACTGCGGCCGCCGAGCACCCTCGGCGATGACGAGCTGCTGACCGATGCCACCATGATCGTCGCCGGCGCCCCAGGGCCACCCACTCTCCGCCCGAGATCTTGGCGTCGCCGATTGCCACTCACGCCCCCGAAAGCCCGGCAGCGAGTCGGCACTCGCACCGGACCGATCGAGCTCTGGCACGGATCTGGCACGGCAGAGACGGATTGGTCCAGACAATGCGAAAGCCGCAGGTCGCTGACCTGCGGCTTTACTGCTGGAGCGGGCGACGAGAATCGAACTCGCGCTCTAAGCTTGGGAATCTCGTCAACCTATCAGCCACACACAGGCTCTGACCTGTACCGATGCCACCTGTGACCGGCTCAACGCCGATGGAGGCGGTACCGCTAATGACCGTGATTTACCGCGCAACACCGCCCCTTGAGACACGGAAGGGACACGGCAAGGCGGTTTGAGCCTGGGTGCGCGCGCCCAGCGGCACTGGATCGGTGGCGTCAGTTGCTCGGCTGGTTGGTGTCTGACTTGAACCAGATCCGCGTGCTCGTCGGCGCCCCCTCGACCTCTCCGACAGTTCCGCCGTACTCGTGGCCGGCCGCGCTACTGAAGGAGATCTCGTAGACACCAGTCGCTCGGTCGTACGCCGTAGCAACGACCGCCAACGAGTCAGCGGCCTGGGAGTAGACGCGCTCAATGTCCGCGCGGATCAGATCGGTGGCGCGTTCGAGGTCGACAGCCGTCATCGGACCGTGGTCCCCGGTCTGCTTCTTGATCCGGTTGAAGACAAGGAACACCACGCCTGAGATGACGGCCCAACCACCATTGCTGAGAATGCCCTGCGAAACCACCAAGGCGTACTCACCGAAGCTCGATGAAGCGCCCCAGTCGGTCCGGCGCTCAGTCGCCTTGAAGCTCTTGGAGACCGGGTACTGAAGCTGCCCGTCCAGCGTGGCAACCTTCAACAGCTCCTGCTCGATGACGCTGCCATCGACATCAGCCTCGTAGATCCGAAGCGTCCACACCTGCTGCGGCAGCTCGGACACGTGAGCGGCAAGGGCGACAGAGACCAACGAGTTTTCGACGTACACGGCAATTCCTTCGGTATCGTCCTGAGGAACTGCACACGATAGACCGTAAGGGCTAACCCACGAGCGATGGAACGGTTTTGGCCGCCGGCCATGGCTCGGGCTGAGCGGGTGGTCCCCTCCTCGATCGGGCAGCTTCGCCGTACCCGGGTTCTCCTGGGGCCGCCAAGGCTCACCCTGTGACGCGTGCGCTTGGCCTTGGCGGCCCCAGGAGGTTCCGGGTACGCCCTTGGGTGACCGGTCGAGGTGGGGGCCTCCCGCGACCCGCCCACGATCACCACGTCGAAGCCGCACCCGTGCGCCTGCCCCCGGTCCCCTCCGAGGAGGGCCCGGCGGAGCCTCATGCTTTGACCCGCGCTGTCCGTCCGGCGGGCTCTCTCACATCGGCATCCCCGGCCGCACGCTCGACGTGCGCGGCCGGCCGCCGCCGAAGCGGGGCGCAGACAGGAGCGACGGCGAGCGGCAGGGCCGCGCGCTGGCGCGCTGTGCGCGCCCTTGAACCAGTAGCGAAACTCGTAACAGTCACCTTCCCACCCCACCCCATCACCCCAACTCCCCAGCTACCCATCCCCATCCCACCAACCGCCCGCCCGGAACAGGTACGCGCCTTCTCACGTCCCTCCGCCATCTGCCTCCGCGCTCATCGACCCCCTATCATCGGCAGGTTCGGATCTGACTGCTGTTCACATCCTCGGCATGGGGGCCATGGATACGATCACCCAGCTTGTGACCATCGCCGCCGTAGTGCTTGGTGGGCTGACTACCTACGTGACGAACCACCTGATGGAGCGGAGCAAGCGCAAGGACGGCCTGCGGCTTCGCTGGGATGAGAAGAAGCTCGACGCGTACGCCGACTATGTCGGACGGGTCCGGACCTCGATCCACATTGCGGTGCTCCTGTACGAGGTGCGTGAGGAGATTAGGCAAATGCCGCGCACAGAGCACGAGTTGTCGATGGAGCTGACCGAGTCTGGCGGCGCCCAGGCAATGGCGTTCGAGCGGATCATGCTGCTTGCCGGGGATGAGGTGATCGAGGCAGCCCACGCCATTCAGGAGAACCTCGCCGCGATCGGCTGGCAGGCACGCGGCCTGGTCAACGGGACACTCGCGGATTGGCGGGCGCTGCACATTGAGGCGTTCAAGGCAATCAATCGGTTCCACGAAGCTGCCCGCGCAGATCTCGGCGTCCGAGGTCGCTTCGAGGGAGCACAGCACACTGCCCGCGGGCTCCTGCTGCCCGGTGCCCGGAACGTGGATGAGGCCGCCGACCGGACCTGAATCGGGCAGCGAAGCGGCCCCGACGCTGGCGCTGCCGGGGCCGTTCTCGATCGGTCTTGCTCAGCCGGCGTCGAGGCGCCAGTTCTCCAGTGCCAGCATCGACTCCGCTCGGGCCTGGATGACCGACATGCGGGCGGCGCGTTCGGCCTCCTGGCTGTGTGCGGCCTGGTGGGTGCTCTGTCCAGGCCACTTGCGGTACAGGAGACCGGTCTCCTCGATGAACCACCCGCGGCTGACCGCGTTGAGCGACATCAACAGCCCGGTGTCCTCGGAAGCCGGAAGCGCCATCCACCCGCCGAGCGCGAGCAGCAGATCCCGCCGGACGCATAGCGTCGCCGGGTGCACCTGGGCTCGGAAGTCATGGGCCTTCCAGTGGGCCAGTACCTCGCCCCGCTCGATCGGCCCGGCCGGCGGGTCCTGGTCAAAGCCGACGGTGCTACCGTCGGGAAGAAGGTCGAGCACGCGCGAAGTCGTCCACGCCACGTCCGGCCGGTTGGTGAGGACGGCAAGGTCTCGGGCCAGCGTGCCCGCAGGGAGCTGGTCATCCGCGTCGAGCACCTTCACGAACTCCCCGGCTGCACGCGAGAGCCCCATGGTCCGCGCCATGCCCGCTCGCCCGTGTCGACCCTGGCCGAAGCTGATCCGGGCGTCGTCCGGGACGTACGGGGCCACGTCGTCCGTCTCGCCGTCCTGCTGGATCACCCACTGCCAGTCCCATCCGTTGGGAAGGTCCTGGTCGAGGAGCGACTTGTAGGCGTCCGCCAGGTACTCCGCGCTCGGCCCGTGGACGGCCGTGATCACGGTAACGAGATTGGTCATGCTCACCACCTTTTCAACTGGGTCGTGTAGACCATCTCAGTGCGGTCACCGGGGAGTACTACGTCGGCGATCTCCACCACGCGGTCCGTCGTGTCAATGCAAGTCTTACGGAGAACGATCACCGACACACCCGCGGGCAGACCGAGTTCTTCCGTTTCCTCCGGCGTCGGCGGCCGGGCCTGGAAGGATTCCACGACACGATCCAGCTCGATGCCTACGGTGAATAGCTGGTTCTGCGTCCCGCCCGGCCACGGCTCCTGGTCTTCGCGAAGGAGATCCGGGTTCCCGGAGATCAGATCCAGCAGCAGGTAGGACCGAGACACATTGAACGGCGCCCGCTCCTCGCTGTACCGAGTGCGATAGGTGCGCTCCAGCAGCATGGTCCCCTCGGACACTGCAAACGCGGCGGCAAGATCGGCGTTCGCCGGGATCTGCTGGTACTTGGCTGCGAACACGAGGTCGTTCACCGTGAGACCGGTGTCGTGCTCGGTGGCTCCGGTCTTCTGCCGCTCCGATTCGGACTGGCGCGCACGGTCCTTCTCCCACTGGTGGCGGAGGTTGTCCCGCTTGACCGGAGTGGGCTGCCGGCGGACGAACGTGCCCCGGCCGTGCTGCTTCTCAACCAGGCCCTCAGTTGCGAGCATCCCAACGCCCTGCCGGACGGTCGGAACGCTCACCCGGTACTGACCGGCGAGGGCCGTTTCCGCCGGTAGCCGGTCACCCGGGGCCAGCTCGCCGGTCTCGATCTGGTGCCGGATGTCGGCTGCGATCCGCTCGTACTGGTTGGCCATGGTGCTGGTCACCGTCCTGTCGTGGTCTCATGCCCATCCTAAGTCCTAAAGAGGTGTTGACGACTAGCTGAGGAGCCGTCATAGTCTTCATCACAGCAACTCCTAATGAGGACTTGAAGACAAGATCTCATGAGGTGCTGATGACGCCCGGCATCTGCCGTGGTGAGGCTGCTCCGAGGACGACGACATTCCCTCGGTGCCAGACGAAGGAGCCCAGCTCATGCGCTTCATCCCCGTCGACACGACCGCCGCGCTGGTGATGGTCGCCCAGGCGCCCCGCCCGAAACTCAAGAACCGCCAGACCGGCGAGATGGCCATGGACGCCGAGACCGGCGCGCCGCTGGTCACCCTGGACGTCACCTTCGTCGCCAACGGCGAGGCCGACATCCTGTCCCTGACCGTGCCGCAGCCGGGCATCCCCGAGGGGTTGGCGCCGGGCATGCTGGTTTCCCTTACCCGGCTGATCGCCCGGCCGTGGGAAAACGAGTTCAACGGTCAGAAGCGCTCGGGCATCGCCTTCCGAGCCGACGCCGTGACGGTCGCCGCCCCGGTCCTCGCCGGCGCGAACGCCTGATCGCCGTGAACACCTTGATGCCCGCGCTCCTGGAGCTGAGCGTCCCCGCCGCCGCTGTCGGCGCCGGAGCGCTCTACGCCAAGGCCAAGATGCCCCGGACCTACTGGGCGACCGTGGGCCTGCCGCTGACCGTCCACCGCATCCGGCGCGACTACGAGAACGTCATGGAAGCCTGCGGGCTGACTGTGGAACCCTCGTTCTGGCGCGCCATGGCTTCGTCCGCCAGCAACAAGCCGACCAAGCCCGCGATGCCCAAGATCCGTGGCATGCAGTTGGGTTCGACTGGTCTGCGCCTCCGGCTTCGGCTCGCCCGCGGTCAGCAGACGACGGACCTGGTCGACGCGGCTGAACGCCTTCGGCACGCCTGGGAGGTCCACGCGGTGCACGTCTCCGAGGTCAAGCCCGGCGTGGTGGACCTGCGGATCGTCGGCTTCGATGTGCTGCGAAACGTGCGCATGCCGCGTCGGGCCTCGGCCAAGTCCCATGAGATGCTGCGGATTCCAGTCGCGCTGCGGGCCGATGGCACCGTGCACCACCGGGACTTCCGACAGGCCCCGAACGGGCTGAACCTCGGTGCCAACCAATCCGGCAAGTCGATGTTCACCCGCAATCTGGTCCACGGACTCGCCCCGCAGCCGGTCGCCCTGGTTGGCATCGACTGCAAGCGCGGCGTCGAACAGCGCCCCTTCGCCCCGCGGTTATCCGCACTGGCCACCGACCAGGGGGAGGCGCTCGGGCTGCTGCTCGCGCTGCTGGTCGAGATGGACGACCGGTACGACCTCATCCGTGACCACCAGGGAGTCCCTGGATCGGTGGCGGCCGAGGACCTGACCGCCGATATCTGGGGCCTGCCGGCGAAGATCCGTCCGGTGCCGATCGTCGTGCTGGTGGACGAGATCGCGGAGCTGTTCCTGTCGGCCAGCAAGGCAGATGAGGAGCGCCGGAACCAGATCGTCACCGCACTCATCCGGCTCGCCCAACTCGCCCGCGCCGCCGGCATCTTCCTGGAGATCGCCGGCCAGCGGTTCGGCTCGGAGCTGGGCAAGGGCGCGACTCTCCTCCGCTCCCAGCTCAC
Source organism: Kitasatospora sp. NPDC034533 (assembly GCF_055575155.1). Classification (NCBI taxonomy): domain Bacteria; kingdom Bacillati; phylum Actinomycetota; class Actinomycetes; order Kitasatosporales; family Streptomycetaceae; genus Kitasatospora; species Kitasatospora sp. NPDC034533. Next base: position 226,282 of record NZ_JBVITE010000002.1, on the reverse strand, counting down.
CAGCCGCACCGTCCACCGGGTCAACGACCTGGAGACCGCGAAGATGGGCCTCGGGGACATCTCCGACGCCGCCGTCGCCGCGTCCACCAGGATCAGCCCCGACATGCCCGGCATGGCCGTCGCCGGCGACACCTCCGGTCAGTGGTCCGAGATCCGCACCCCGTACCGCTCGCTCACCGAAGTCGCTGAGCGCTGTGCCGAGTTCGCGCACCTGGCGCCCACCCTGGTCCGCCTGGCGGCCTTCCGTCCGCCGGTTGTCAGCCCGGTGACCATCCCGCCGATGCCCTCGATGCCGCCGAACCCGGCGCCGATCTCGCTGGGCAAGTAGCGGCACCTCCCTCCCCCCAACGGCCGGCGCGGCCTCTTCGCGCCAAGTCCCTACCCCCGCCATGCCTCGCTCAGAAGGAGATCCACCCGTGCCCCGCAAACCGTCCATTGCCGAGATCGGCGCCTTCCTCGGCCACCTCAAGGCCACCCGCGACAACGACGACAACGGCCCGCTGCTCGCCGAGAAGGCGGACCTGCTGGAGCGCATCGCCGCAGCCAACCCGAACGACCGCGACGCCGCCCAGATCGCCCGTGAGGCCCGCGCCGCCGCCGACCGCGCTCAGCGCAACCGCCGGTGATCCCGGTGGCCGCCCGCGGACACACCGCGCCGCCGAAGCCCGCGGCGTGCCAGCCCTGCAAGGGCACCGGCCAGATCACCGAGACCGTCTACGCCGGACGGGGCGCCCGACGCCGCCGGATCGCTGAGCAGGAGGCCACATGCCTGGACTGCCTCGGCACCGGCACCGCTCTGGAGGCGTCGCTGTGATCGAGATCCGCGTGACCTGCGACATCAACGACGTTCCGTTCGTCGTCGCCGACCTCTGCCGGACGTGGCACGTGCACGACGTCAAGGAGTGTCCCGCCGAGAACTCCGGCCGGCGCCACCTCGACCTCACCGTGACGCGTCGCCGGAAGACCGCCAAGTAGCGCCAGCTCATCGGGCCGGGCGGCTGAACGACCACCGCCCGGCCCGCGATCCCCTGGAGTCAGCAATGCAGCAGGACACCTACTTCTGCGTCCTCACGATGCAGCAGACCGTGCGCGGCATGTCCGCCATCGGAACCTTCGCCAACACGATCAAGCCGACGCCGCAGATGACCCGCGCGGACATCTACGAGAAGGCGATCCGCATGCTGACGCGCCAGCAGCCGGAGTTGGCGGGCGGCGTCGTCCTCTTCTTCTCCCTCGACAAGAACCAGCTCTGACGGAGCCCGCCATGCGCCGACTCCCCAAGCTGGACGCCGTACTCGCGCAGGCGGTGATCGCCGCCGCACTCTCGTTCGCCCACCTGCACGACCTCGCCGAAGCCGCCGGACAGGCCGGATGGAAGTCCTGGGCCTACCCGGTCTCCGTCGACCTGCTGCTCGTCGCCGCCTGGCGCCGGATGCGCACCGGAACGGCCCGTCGGCTCGCCTGGTGCTGGTTCGTCATCGCCCTGGCCGCGTCGCTCGGCGCCAACGTCGGCACCGCCGGCCTCCTCGACCTCGCCAACGCCCCGGCCTGGCTACGCGTCCTGGTCGCCGGCTGGCCCGCCGCCGCCTTCCTCGGCGGCACCCTGCTGGCCCACTCCGCCACCGCGTCGTCCGAGGAAACCCCCGCGGTCGAGCCCGAACCGGACGACGCCGAGACCGACGACGCGCCGCCGCTGTACGTCCCGGCCGCCGAACCGATCACCGAGCCGGATGTCGAGCCGACGCCCGTCGAGCCGCCCATGGCTGTCCCGGCGATCGAACCCGCTCCCGAGCCCGCTCCGGCGCCGGTGCCCATGCCGGTCACGGCCTCCGCCCCGGCCCCCGCTCCCACGGTCCCGGCCTTCCTCCTCGACCACGCCCGCAAGGTCGCCGACGACCACCGCAACCGCACCGGCAACCCGATCGACGCCGCCACACTCCGCGCCCGCCTCGGGGTTCAAGACCCGCTCGCCTCGGCGCTCGCCGCCGAACTCGTCTGAAGGGCTCACCTGGTGAACATCCACCTGCCGCTCATCGTCGTCCTCACGATCGCCGCCTGGTTCATCGTCCGGAACCTCCGCCTGCGCTGGTGGGCCGTCGCCGCGCTCGTCCTCCTCGGCTTCTACCTCGCCGACACCTCCGCCGCTCCGCTGATCGACAACACGACCCATGACGGCGTGAACGTCATCAACAAGACCACCACCAAGTAGAACCCCAGAAAGGAGAGTTGACCGTGAAGACCATCACCTCCTTGCCGCCTCTGGTCACCGTGGACGGCTCCGGGCTCGTCGCCGAAATCGAGGCGTACCTTGCCTCCCTGCCCGCCCCGTCCCGCATCGCGGTCCCGTACGTCTCCCCGCTCGGCTCCACCATTCAGCCCTGGAACGTCGGCTACCCGGTGCCCCGGCTCACGCTCCTCGACCGGATCACCCACCGCCCGGCCCGCCCGGTCCCGGTGAGCGCCGCCAGCCACCTCCGGCTCACCTCCTGCTACATCAACGCCTTCGGCTGGCTCCAGGGCGCCATGTGGGACTCCGCCGGCCGCGTCTGCCTCCTCGGCGCCCAGGCCGCCGTCCTCGCCCACGGCTACGGCACCCCGGCCACCGTCACCACCGCCCGGGTCCAGCTCATGGAGATCCTGCACGCCACCGGCCGCCCCGTGAACTCCCCGGACGAGTACAACGACCGCCCCACCACCCGCCGGACCGACATCCACCAGCTGCTCGACCGCGCCGCCGCCCGCGCCCAGCGCCTCGGCCTCTGACCTCCCCGGGGACGGCCAACACGCCGCCAGCATCCCGCCGCCCCGGAGATCGCAACCCCCAACCACCCCCGCCCATCACGAAGGACCGCAGATGGATCTGCCCACGGCCTTTGCTGCCGCTGTCCCACTGATCGGATGGACCACCCACGGCACCTGGCTGAGCCGGCGCCTCGCCACCGCCCGCCGCGACCCGCTCACCGGGCTCCACACCCGCGACGGCTTCACCGCCCGCGCCCACCGGCTGACCCAGCGCCACCCGGACCGCGCCTCGGTGCTGCTGATCGACCTGGACGACTTCAAGGCCACCAACGACACCTACGGCCACGCCGCCGGCGACGCGGTCATCACCGCCACCGCCGCCCGGTTGTCCGCCTGGTGCGGCCGTCCCGGCGTTGCTGCCCGCCTCGGTGGAGACGAGTTCGCCGCCGTCGTCCTGGACGCCCCGTCGCGTCTGCCCGAACTGCGCGCGGCCCTCAACCAGCCGGTCCCGTACGCCGGCTCCATGCTTCCGGCCTCCGCCTCGGTGGGCATCTGCCCCGTCGTCGAGCTGCCGGTCGTCTCGCTCACAGACGCGCTCGCCTCCGCCGACCGGGACATGTACGCGCACAAGCGCGACGGCCGCACGACCCGCCGCCGCTGATTCGAAGACCGACCTCGGGGCGGCAACACGCCGCCAAGCATCCCGCCGCCCCGAGGCCGCAACCCCTTCCCGAACCGAAGCCCACGAAGGAGAGCTCCATCATGCCGCAGCACAACCACGCCCCGAACCGGATCTGCCCGAACTGCTCCGGCTTCGCCGCCGTCGCCATCGCCACCGGCGTCCGCCTGCGCGACGGCTCCCGCGCCACCGTCCCGGTCAACTGCCCGACCTGCTACGGCGCCGGCACCATCGCCCGCCCGCTGGTCACCACCACCCAGGTGGCCTGACCGATGGCCCTCCTCGACTGGCGCGACTCCAAGCACTGGGACCCGAAGCCCGCCCCCTGCGGCATCTGCGACAAGCCCACCAACCTGCGCTCCGACCGTGGCAAGCCCGTCCACAAGGTGTGCGCCGAGGAGTGGACCGACCGCCACCAGAAGCCCGCCGACCAGTCCTGACCAGCCCGGCCCCGGGACTGGTGCCGCTGGTCCGTCCCGGGGCCTTCCCTGAGGGGAGGAACCGCCTTGCACCGCCACATCATCGACCTGTTCGCCGGCCCCGGCGGCTGGTCCGAGGGACTGCGCCGCCTCGGCCACTCCGACATCGGCCTGGAGATCGACGCCGCTGCCTGTGCCACCCGGGCCGCCGCCGGCCACCACACCATCCGCACCGACGTCGCCGCCTACCCGACCACCCCGCTCGTCGGAAAAGTCTCCGGCCTGATCGCTTCCCCGCCTTGCCAGACCTTCAGCGCCGCCGGACTCCGCGCCGGAACCGACGACATAGCGCTCTGCCACCAGGCCCTTGACGACCTCGCCGCCGGACGCGACACGCGCACCCTGCTTCGCACGGCCTGTGCCGACCCGCGCTCGCTCCTGGCCGTCGAACCCCTGCGGTACGCCCTCGACGTCCGACCCGCCTGGATCGCCCTGGAGGAAGTCCCCGCGGTGGAACCCCTCTTCGGCCACATCGCGCGAATCCTGCGCGGCATCGGCTATTCGGCCTGGGTCGGCATCCTCAACGCTGCCGATTACGGCATTCCACAGACCCGCCGCCGGGCCTTTCTACTGGCTTCCGCGGCACGTCCGATCTCTCCGCCCGACCCCACCCACGCCGCCGCAGCTCAACCGGAGAGCCTGTTCGGTCCCGGCCGCGCCGCGTGGGTTGCCATGGCCGACGCCCTCAGCATCCCTGCCGGCGATGTCGTCACCCGCGGCGAGCACCACAGCGGCGGCAACCGCTTCACCACCTCTGGCCCCGCCTGGGCCCTGACCGGACGGTCCCGTTCCTGGACGCTCCGAGTCGGAAACCGCCCCTCCGCCACCCGTCGTCCCGCCGACGCGCCCGCGCCGACGCTCCTCTTCGGCCACTCCATGAAGGACGTGTCCTGGCTGGACGACAACGGCACCCCGGTCCGGCGGCTTAGCGTTCCCGAAGCCTCCGTCCTACAGGACTTCGCCGTCGACTATCCGTGGACCGGATCACGCACCAAGCAGTTCGAGCAGATCGGCAACGCCGTCCCGCCCGGCCTCGCCGCAGCGGCTCTCCGCTCGGTCCTGGAGCCCGCCCGTCTGGCGGTGGCCGCATGATGCCGACCATCCGCCCTGAGCGTGACCGCCTGGCCATTCCCGACCTCGTCCGCCTGGCGTCCAGGGGAGACCTCCCCCGACTCGCCGACCAGATCCGCCGCACCGGCGGGTGCTCGAACCCGATGCACCTCAAGGGCTTCCGCACCCTCACCCATGCCCCGACCGGCGCCGTCTGGCACCGCTACTCGACCGACCACGAACCCGGCGGACGCCTCAAGGTCGCCTGCGGTAACCGCCGGGCCTCCCGCTGCCCCTCTTGCGCCCGGACGTACTCGGCGGACACCTTCCACCTGATCCGCGCAGGCCTCGCCGGCGACACCACCAAGGGCGTCCCGGCGACGGTCCGCTCCCACCCCCGGGTCTTCGCCACCCTCACCGCACCCAGCTTCGGCCCCGTCCACAACCGGCCCGACAAGGGCACCTGCCGCTGCGGCCACGCCCACCCCGCCGGCTCTCCGCTGCTCGGCACGCCGCTGGACTCGGAGAAGTACGAGTACGGGCACGCGGTGCTGTGGAACAACCACGCCCCCGACCTGTGGCGCCGCTTCACCATCTACCTGTTCCGGACCATGGCAAAGATGGCCAGCCTGTACCAGTACGAGTTCAAGGAGCAGGCGAAGATCTCTTTCGGCAAGGTCGCCGAGTACCAGCGCCGGGGCGCCGTCCACTTCCACGCCGTGATCCGCATCGACGGCCCCGGCGGGCCCGACACGCCCCCGCCCGCCTGGGCAACCGTCGCCCTGCTGGACGCCGCTATCCGGGCCGCCGCCCGCCGTGCCGGTGTCCCCGTCGCCGCCGGGGGCGACCAACCCGCCCGCGTCCTGGAATGGGGCACCCAGGTGGACGTGCGGCCGATCGGGGCCTTCGCCGGTGGGGAGATCACGGAGCAAGCCGTCGCCTCCTACATCGCCAAGTACGCCACCAAGTCCGCCGAAACGACCGAGACCGTGGACCGCCGCATTCTGGAGCGCCACGAACTCGACCGGCACGACCTGCCCGCCCATACCCGGCGCCTGATCGAAGCCTGCTGGGACCTGGACCGGCACTACCCCGGCCGCCTGCTGGCGCACTGGTCCCACATGCTCGGCTTCCGGGGCCACTTCTCCAGCAAGTCCCCCACCTACTCGACCACCCTCGGCGCCCTCCGCCAAGTCCGCGCCGACTACCGCGCCCACCAAGCCCGCACCGAACTCCGGGAACGTCTCCTCGCCGCCGGCCTCCCGGACCTGGACGACCTGCCCGACGCCGAGACGCTGGTGGTCGCCCACTGGGCCTTCGCCGGCGCCGGAAACTCCCCGGGTGAAGCCATGATCGCCGCGTCGATCGCCCGGGATCTGCACGAACGCCACACCACCGACCGACAGGAGATGCGCGCACAACTCGCGCGAGAAGAGGGGGAATCAGCATGGGCCACTTGCTGACGATCAAGGAGGTCGCCGAACGTCTTGGCACCTGGGAGACCAGCGGGGAGCGGTTCCCCCGGCGCCTGGTCGCCGAGCGCCGGATCGCCTTCGTGAAGGTCGGCCGTCACGTGCGCATCACGGAAGCGGCCCTGTCCGAGTACGTGACCGCCAACACCGTTCAGCCCCGGTCCCGTCGACTGCGGGCGGTGGCCTAAGTGGCAAGCAAGCGACGGCAGTTCGGCCGAATCCGCAAGCTTCCGTCCGGCCGCTTTCAGGCCCGGTACCTCGACCCGACCGGCGTCCTTCGGCCGGCGCCCGAGACCTTCGAGACCAAGACCGACGCGGACGACTGGTTGGCCGAGATGCAGACCAGCATCCGCAAGAAGGACTGGCGCGACCCGGACGCCGGAGCGGTCAACTTCGCCAAGTACGCCGACGCGTGGATCACGGAGCGCGGCCTGATGCCGACCACCCTGGAGCTGTACCGCCGGCTGCTGCGGCTACACCTCCAGCCGACTTTCGGTAGCCTCGACCTGGACGAGATCACGCCGCCGCTCGTCCGCGCCTGGCGGGCCGAACTCCGGGCCACCGGCAAGCACACCACGGCCGCGAAGGCATACCGCCTGCTCAAGTCCGTGATGGCCACCGCGACCGATGACGAGCTGATCCGCCGGAACCCGTGCCGGATCAAGGGCGCGGGCAAGGAGTCGGCCGAGGAACGCGGGGTCGCCAGCATCGAGAAGGTCTACGAGCTGGCCGAGTACGTGGGGCTGCGCTGGCGCGCCATGGTCCTGCTCGCCGCCTTCACGACGCTCCGCCCGGAGGAGCTGGCCGAGCTGCGGCGCAAGGACATCGACCTCGTGGCCGGAACGGTCCGCGTCCGGCTCGCCGCCCCGGAACTCAACACCGGCCGGCGGGCACTCGGCGACACGAAGTCCGAAGCGGGAAAGCGCGTCGTGACCATCCCGGCCGCCGTCCTGCCGGATGTCCGGCTGCACCTGGAGCTGTTCGCCGAGAAGGGGGATGAGGGTCTGCTGTTCGTCGGCGAGAAGGGTGCCCCGTTCCGCCGGACCACCTTCGGGCGAACCTGGCGGAAGGCTCGCGCGAAGGCGGGCATGCCGGGCTTCCGCTTCTACGACCTGCGGCACACCGGCAACAACCTGGCCGCCGCCACCGGGGCCAGCCTCAAGGAGCTGATGGCTCGCATGGGACACGCCTCCGTTCGGGCTGCGCTGATCTACCAGCACGCGACCAGCGAGCGCGACAAGAAGATCGCGGACGGCATGGACACTGCGATCAACGATGCTCTCGGTCGGGGCACGACACCGCCCGACCAGCCGTAGAGACACGCAGGGGGCACGGAAGCCCAGAAACGCGAAAGGCCCGGGTCGGGGATCATGCCCCTGACCTGGGCCTTTACTGCTGGAGCGGGCGACGAGAATCGAACTCGCGCTCTAAGCTTGGGAAGCTCATGTTCTACCATTAAACTACGCCCGCCTGATGAGCCGTCAGAGACCGCTCGATCCAGTGTCACTGTACCCCATCTGCGACGGTGGTTGCACAGGGGGGCGGTGGACGTGGCGGAGCGGGGTGGGGCGGGTGCGGGGGCGTACTGTTTGGGCCGCGTGCGAGTGCCCCGGCGGGTGGGGGCCGGGCGGCGAGCCATGGTGAGGAATGTCCGGAACATCCCCTAATGTGACGCTGTCCTGGGGCTCGGCCGCCGGGGACGCGAGTACGGGTGAGTACTGGGTTAGGGATGGGAAGGGGATCGATGGAGCAGCGCGCCGTCGTTCGTTGTGCCGAGGGGCACCTGTTCAGCACCACCACGTTTCCGATGCAGAACCTCGGTCCGGGCCGGCTGGGGCCCGGGAGGTTGATCCGCTGTCCGCAGTGTGGACGGCTGCGGAGTTCGGTGCTGGCCGACGTGCGGGAGCTGTCGGAGCCGCAACTGGCGCGGGCCATGCGGCTGGAGGCCGCGGAGTTCCTGGCCTGACGGCGGACGGATGGGCAGGTGGGCCCCGGGCTGATTCGTCCGGGGCCCTTTCTTGCACGTAACCTCGAAGCGTGCTGCTCTCTGACAAGGACATCCGTACCGAAATCGACCGGGGCCGGGTCGTCATCGACCCGTTCGACCCGGCGATGATCCAGCCGTCGAGCATCGACGTGCGCCTCGACCGCTTCTTCCGCGTGTTCGAGAACCACAAGTACCCGCACATCGACCCCTCCGAGGAGCAGCCGGACCTGACCCGGCTGGTCGAGCCGGACGGCGACGAGGCGTTCATCCTGCACCCCGGCGAGTTCGTGCTGGCCTCGACGTACGAGGTCATCACGCTGCCGGACGACGTCGCGTCCCGGCTGGAGGGCAAGTCGAGCCTGGGCCGGCTGGGCCTGCTCACCCACTCCACGGCCGGCTTCATCGACCCCGGCTTCAGCGGGCACGTGACCCTGGAGCTGTCGAACGTCGCGACGCTGCCGATCAAGCTGTACCCGGGCATGAAGATCGGGCAGCTGTGCCTGTTCCGGCTCTCCTCGCCCTCGGAGCACCCGTACGGCTCGGAGCGCTACGGCTCGCGCTACCAGGGCCAGCGCGGCCCGACGCCGTCCCGCTCGTACCTCAACTTCCACCGGACGCAGGTCTGACGGAGACCTCCGGAGCGCACGCACGACGGGCGGCCACCCCGAGCCGGGGTGGCCGCCCGCGGCGTTTCTCAGGCCCGCTTGGGGCTGGTGACGGCGACCAGCTCGGTGCCGTCCGCGGACAGCCGCAGCTCGGTGCGCAGCCCGGCCAGCTCGCCGAGGTGGTGCAGGTGGGTGCCGCCGCAGAAGATCCGCGCGCCGCCCTCGGGCAGCTCGCAGTGCCACTGGCGGCGGGCGGTGAGCTCGGGGCCGGGCACCTCGATGCGGACCGGGGCGTCGGCGGCGACCCAGGCGGCGAGCCGGGCGTTGACGGCCTCGGTGAGGGCGGGCAGGGCGTCGGCGAGGGCCGGGAACTCCTCGGTGGCGTCCACCGTGAAGCCCTTCTTCTTCAGCGACTTGCCGAGCCGGTAGGTGTCCGTGCTGGCCTCGGTGTCCATCACCGAGCTCGCCATGGCGAGGCTGTCGAAGTCCGGGTTGCCGAAGGCGTCCGCGCGGCCCGGGTCCTTGCGCCAGCGCGGGGCGAGCGCGGCGTTCAGGGCGAGGGCGAGCAGGTGGCAGCCGCTGTGCGAGGCGCTGAGGGCCCCCCGGCGCTCGGCGTCGACGGCGAGCGCCGCGGTACGGCCGACGACGTCACCGGGGTTCCTGTCGAGGACGTGCAGGACCAGCCAGGACCACTCCTCGTCACCGCGCCGGACCGGGATGTCGGCGCCGACCAGCAGCTCCCCGCCGTCCGGGCCGACGGCGCCGGTCAGGCAGTCGACCACGGCCAGCTCGGTGCCGTCCACGGTCAGGGTGCCGAGGTCGGCCGGCTGGTCGGGCCAGGTGTGGTCGAGCGGGTGGAACGGGGTCGCCTCGGTGACGACGGCGTACCGGCCGTCGGCCAGCGGGTGCACCGCGAGCACCGGGGACTCGCCGGTCACCGCCCCGGCCGGGAAGCTGACGTGGGTGGTGGGGAGGGGCATGCCTGGCTCCGGTGAAGGTGGGACGACGAGGGTGGGGCGGGTGCGGCGCTCGGCCGCGGCCCGCTCCCCCATTCTGCCCTCCGCCCGTTCGGCCCCTCAGCCCAGCGTCGGCAGTTTGATCAGCACCAGCAGCGCGACCAGCTGCACCGCCGAGGCGGCGGCGGCCTTGCCCCAGGGCAGGTCGTGCAGCCGCCGGACCATGCTGGTCAGCAGGTACGCGCAGAGCATCCAGGTGGCCCAGCCGACGAGCTGGACGACGGCGCTGCCGGAGGGCAGCACCAGGTCGAGCAGCAACCGGGGCGCGTCGGTCAGCCAGCCGATCAGCGCGGCCAGGCCGATGGTCGCCTTCCACGGGCCGTCGCCGCCCAGCTGGCGGGCCAGCGCGTAGGTGACCGTGCCGAAGATCGCACCGGTCACGGTGAAGCCGATGGCGGCGGCGAGGATGCCGGTCAGCGCCACGGTGAAGGTCGAGTTGACGATGTCGTCGTGGGTCAGCCCTATGCCGAGCACCGCGAGCGCGCCGTACACCAGCGAGACGGTGAGGGCGGGCAGCCAGACCTGGTGGTCGCGGGTGCGGTCGAAGATCGCGGTCGGGGTGCGGAACAGGCCGAGGAACAGCTCGCGCCAGTGCGGGCGGGGCCCGGCGACGTGCGGGGCGGACTGGCCGCCCGCCCGGTAGACGGCGACGTTGTCCTGGCCGTACGGCTGCTGGTCGTAGCCCTGCTCGGGGCCGTACCCCTGGTCCGGGCCGTAACCCTGGTCGGGGCCGTACCCCTGGTCCGGGCCGTACCCCCGCTCCGGGCCGTAGCCGTGCCCGGGCCCGTACGGCGGCTGCTGCCCGTGGCCGCCGTCGTAGTAGCCCTGCTCCCCCGCGTACGGGTCGCCGATCGGGAAGGCCCGGGTGCTGCCGGGCCGGTCCGCCGCGTACGGGTCGTGCCCGCCCCCCGCCGGGTACCCCGGCCCACCGGGCACGCCGCCGTGCCCGACCGGCCCGCCGTGCCCGACCGGACCACCATTCCCACCGTGTCCGACCGCCCCGCCTGGCACGCTCGGGTGCGAGGTCGTGAAGTACTCCGGCCCGTCCGTCCCCCCGTGCCCCCCGGAGGCCCCCGGCGGCGGCGGAGGGGCCGACCACCCGCCGTGCGGACGGTCGGCGCCCTGACCGCTGTCGTATCGATTACCAGCCACGGTCCGAAGGTACCCGTCCGGCCGGGTGCGCGTCGGCCCGGGACGAAGCCGGGGCCGGTTTGCAGCGAGGCTGAGACGAACGGGGGCCGAAAAGCCGCTACCGCTGCAAGGCCGCTACCGCTGCGCGCTGACCGACGGCCCGTGCACCGCCGCCGCCGCGCTGGTGCCGGCCGGGCAGCCGCCCGGGCCGGCCGAGGTGCGGACGGCGCCGACCGGCAGCAGGGTGCCGCAGGCGATCCGGATGCCGTTCGGCAGCTCGTTGTCCGACTCCACGATCGCGCCGTCGCCGATCACCGCGCCGTCCAGCGCCGAGCGGGCGCCGACGGTGGCGAAGGCGCCCACGATCGAGTCCTTGACCAGGGTGTCCGGGCCGATCACCGCGCCCGGCAGGATCACGCTGCCCTCGACGATCGCGCCGGCCTCGACCACCGCGTCCTCGGCGACCACGGTGCCGCCGCTGAGCACCGCGCCCGGGTGGACGGTGGCGCCGGGCAGCAGCAGGGCGTCACCGGTCGGGCCGGGGACGGCCGGGGAGTCGACCTTGCCGAGCACCAGGTCGGCCGAGCCGCGCACGAAGGCCGCCGGGGTGCCCAGGTCCAGCCAGTACGAGGTGTCGACGACGCCGCGCAGCAGCGCGCCGGTGGCCAGCAGCTCGGGGAAGGTCTCGCGCTCGACGGACACCTCGCGGCCGGCCGGGATGCGGTCGATCACGGACCGGGTGAAGACGTAGCAGCCGGCGTTGATCTGGTCGGTGACGATCTGCTCGGGGGTCTCCGGCTTCTCCAGGAACTCCAGCACCCGGCCGTCCGCGTCCGTCGGGACGAGGCCGAAGGCGCGCGGGTCCTCGACCCGGGTCAGGTGCAGCGTGACGTCCGCCCCGGCGGCCACGTGGCCGTCGCGCAGGGCGGCGATGTCGACGCCGGAGAGGATGTCGCCGTTGAAGACCAGGACCGGCTCGTCCGGGCCGCAGGTCAGACCGGAGGCGGCGTTGCGGATGGCCCCGCCGGTGCCCAGCGGCTCGCGCTCGGTCAGGTAGACGAGCTCGATGCCGTACGGGGTGCCGTCCTGGAAGTGGTCCTCGAACACCTCGGCCAGGTAGGAGGTGGCCAGCACCACGCGGGTGACGCCGGCCGCGGCAGCGCGGGCCAGCTGGTGCGCGATGAACGGGACGCCTGCCACCGGCAGCATCGGCTTGGGGGTGTGGGTGGTCAGCGGACGCAGTCGCGTGCCCTTACCACCGACCAGCATGATCGCCTCGGTCATGGTCTGCGCTGTTCCCCTTGTGGTCTCTGCGGCCCGGCCCGGCGGGCCGATACCTCCGTCGTCGGTCTGGACCCGGCCGCCCGGCCGGGTCGCCACCCGTCCGGGGCTTGCGTCCGGGGCGGGCGGACCGGCACGGGCCGGTCCGGGCCTACTGTATTTGCTTCCGACCGAATGCCCGTCCGGCAGCTGTGCGATCGCCGCCGGCCGGTGGGCCGCCCGCCGCGCCCACGCGGGCCGTCCGGGCCCCCAAAGGCCCGGCCCGGCGGGCGCGTTGACGGCGTCCACCGGGCCGGGCAGTTGTAGCAGAACTGTCGAACAGCGGCGCTACGCGTCCACCGTCGCGGGCTCCTCGGTCTCGGCCGGCGGGGTCGCCTTCACCGAGTCGAGCAGCAGCTGGGCCACGTCGACCACCTTCAGGTGCTCCTTGGCCGCGCCGTCGTTCTTCTTGCCGTTGACCGAGTCGGAGAGCATCACCAGGCAGAACGGGCAGGCGGTGGAGACGATGTCCGGGTCCAGCGACAGCGCCTCGTCCACGCGCTCGGTGTTGATCCGCTTGCCGATGCGCTCCTCCATCCACATCCGGGCACCGCCGGCGCCGCAGCAGAAGCCGCGCTCCTTGTGCCGGTGCATCTCCTGCTGGCGCAGCCCCGGGACCTTGTCCATGATCTCGCGCGGCGGGCTGTAGACCTTGTTGTGGCGGCCCAGGTAGCAGGGGTCGTGGTAGGTGATCAGGCCCTCGACCGGGTTCACCGGGACGAGCTTGCCCTCGTCGATCAGGTGCTGGAGCAGCTGGGTGTGGTGGATCACCTCGAAGTGGCCGCCCAGCTGCGGGTACTCGTTGGCGATGGTGTTGAAGCAGTGCGGGCAGGTGGCCACGATCCGCTTGACCGGGGCGTCCTCCAGCGCGGCGTTCAGCGTCTCCACGTTCTGCGCGCCGAGCATCTGGAAGAGGAACTCGTTGCCCAGGCGGCGCGGGGAGTCACCGGTGCAGGTCTCCTCCTTGCCGAGGATCGCGAACTTCACACCCGCGGTGTGGAGCAGTTCGGCGAAGGCCTTGGTGGTCTTCTTGGCCCGGTCCTCCAGGGCGCCGGCGCAGCCGACCCAGTAGAGGTACTCGACCTCGGCGGGGTCGATGTCCTCGCCGATCACCGGCACCACGATGCCGGTCTCCTTCTTGAGCTCCTTGACCCAGTCCAGGCGCGCCTTGGTGGCCAGGCCCCAGGGGTTGCCCTTGTTCTCCAGGTTCTTGAGCATCGTCCCGGCCTCGGTCGGGAAGTTGCTCTCGATCATCACCTGGTAGCGGCGCATGTCGACGATGTGGTCGACGTGCTCGATGTCCACCGGGCACTGCTCGACGCAGGCGCCGCAGGTGGTGCAGGACCACAGCACGTCCGGGTCGATGACACCGCCCTCCTCGGCGGTGCCGATCAGCGGGCGCTCGGCCTCCGCCAGGGCGGCCGCCGGGACGTCCTTGAGCTGCTCGGCGGTGGCCTTCTCCTCCCCCTCCATGTCCTTGCCGCCGCCGGCCAGCAGGTACGGTGCCTTGCCGTAGGCGTGCTCGCGCAGGCTCATGATCAGCAGCTTCGGGGAGAGCGGCTTGCCGGTGTTCCAGGCGGGGCACTGCGACTGGCAGCGGCCGCACTCGGTGCAGGTGGAGAAGTCGAGGATGCCCTTCCAGGAGAAGTGCTCGACCTGGGAGACGCCGAAGACGGCGTCCTCGGCCGGGTCCTCGAAGTCGATCGGCCGGCCGCCGCTGGTCATCGGACGGAGGGCGCCGAGCGCGGTGCCGCCGTCCTCCTCGCGCTTGAAGTAGATGTTGAAGAAACCGAGGAAGCGGTGCCAGGCCACGCCCATCGAGGGGTTGAGGCCGATGGTGATCGCCCACGCGAACGAGATGCAGATCTTCAGCATCGCGAACAGGTAGATCAGGTTCTCCAGCGTGCCGTGCGACACCCCGCCGAACGCCGAGACCAGCGGGTAGGAGACCAGGTGCTCCGGTCCGTACGAGTCGACGTTCTCCAGGGCGCCTTCCAGGCCGCGCAGCATCAGGATGCACAGGCCGATGCCGAGGATCGTGTACTCGACGTAGAAGGCCTGCCAGGCGATCGAGCCGGCGAAGCGGGACTTGCGGCCGGACCGGGAGGGCAGGCTCATCAGCCGGATCACCATCAGGACCAGGATGCCCAGCGTGGTGAGGGTGCCGATCAGCTCGACGAAGAGCTGCCAGACCGTCCAGCGGCCGATCACCGGCAGCGCGAAGTCGGCGTCGAAGAGCTGGCCGAACGCGTTGACCAGGGTCAGCACCAGGCTGAAGAAGCCGACCGCGACGAACCAGTGGGCGACGCCGACGATCCCCCACTTGTTCATCCGGGTGTGGCCGAGGAACTCCTTGGCCGTGGTGGCCACGCGCTGGGCGGGCTGCCCGAAGCGGGTGGTGTCGTCCGCACCGGTGCGGACCACCTTGTAGATGTACAGCGCCGCACGGGCGGCGAGCGCGGTGCCGATCACGAATGTGACCAGCGAGATGACGATCGCTGCTAGCTGCATCGGCTCTCCGTCTCCTGCGGCTTTGCGGTTGAGCAGGCTCTGCGGTTCCACGGTCTGGGAACACCGAGTGTACTGGTCGGTAACTTGCCGGGCCGACGGCCCGGACATTACCGGTGGCTAACGGTTCTCCAGAAGATTCCCAAGCTATGGCGGCAGTCACGTGAGCGCACCCCCGCCACGGCGCGGCGGGGCCGTCGGCCACGGATCGCGGGCCGCTCCGGGGATCCGGCTCAGCAAAGTTGAGCGAACGGCACTCATAGCTGTTGACGCCGCGTGCCCGGTCATGCATCCTTGAGCCTGTAAAGCTCAACTCTTCCGTGGAGGTATCTACGATGGCACGCGCGGTCGGCATCGACCTCGGCACGACGAACTCGGTCGTCAGCGTTCTGGAGGGTGGCGAGCCCACCGTCATCACGAACGCCGAGGGCGCGCGGACCACGCCGTCCGTCGTCGCCTTCGCGAAGAACGGCGAGGTCCTGGTCGGCGAGGTGGCCAAGCGCCAGGCGGTCACCAACGTCGACCGCACCATCCGCTCGGTCAAGCGCCACATGGGCACCGGGTGGAAGATCAACATCGACGGCAAGGACTTCAACCCCCAGCAGATCTCGGCCTTCGTGCTGCAGAAGCTGAAGCGGGACGCCGAGGCGTACCTGGGCGAGACCGTCACCGACGCCGTCATCACCGTCCCGGCGTACTTCAACGACTCCGAGCGCCAGGCCACCAAGGAGGCCGGTGAGATCGCGGGCCTCAACGTCCTGCGCATCGTCAACGAGCCGACTGCGGCCGCGCTCGCGTACGGCCTCGACAAGGACGACCAGACCATCCTGGTCTTCGACCTCGGCGGCGGCACCTTCGACGTCTCCCTGCTGGAGATCGGCGACGGGGTCGTCGAGGTGAAGGCCACCAACGGTGACAACCACCTCGGTGGTGACGACTGGGACCAGCGCGTCGTCGACCACCTGGTCAAGGTCTTCCAGGCCGGCCACGGCGTCGACCTGTCCAAGGACAAGATGGCCCTCCAGCGTCTGCGCGAGGCCGCCGAGAAGGCCAAGATCGAGCTGTCCTCGTCCTCCGAGACCTCGATCAACCTGCCGTACATCACGGCCTCCGCCGAGGGCCCGCTGCACCTGGACGAGAAGCTCACCCGCGCCCAGTTCCAGCAGCTCACCGCGGACCTGCTGGAGCGCTGCAAGGTCCCGTTCCACAACGTGATCAAGGACGCCGGCATCTCGCTCTCCGAGATCGACCACGTCGTCCTGGTCGGTGGCTCGACCCGCATGCCGGCCGTCGCCGAGCTCGTCAAGGAGCTGACCGGCGGCCAGGACGCCAACAAGGGCGTCAACCCGGACGAGGTCGTCGCCATCGGCGCCGCGCTCCAGGCCGGTGTCCTCAAGGGCGAGGTCAAGGACGTCCTGCTGCTCGACGTCACCCCGCTGTCCCTCGGCATCGAGACCAAGGGCGGCATCATGACCAAGCTGATCGAGCGCAACACCACGATCCCGACCAAGCGCTCCGAGATCTTCACCACGGCCGAGGACAACCAGCCGTCCGTGCAGATCCAGGTCTACCAGGGCGAGCGCGAGATCGCCGCGTACAACAAGAAGCTCGGCATGTTCGAGCTGACCGGCCTGCCGCCGGCGCCGCGCGGCCTGCCGCAGATCGAGGTCACCTTCGACATCGACGCCAACGGCATCATGCACGTCGGCGCCAAGGACCTCGGCACCGGCAAGGAGCAGAAGATGACCGTCACCGGCGGCTCCTCGCTGCCGAAGGACGAGGTCGACCGCATGCGCCGCGAGGCCGAGCAGTACGCCGAGGACGACCACAAGCGCCGCGAGGCCGTCGAGACCCGCAACTCCGCCGAGCAGCTCGTCTACTCGACCGAGAAGTTCATCGCCGACAACGCCGACAAGCTGCCGGGCGACGTCAAGACCGAGGTCGAGACCGCCATCGGCGAGCTCAAGGAGGCCCTGAAGGGCGAGGACATCGCGAAGATCCGCGAGGCCTCGGAGAAGGTCTCCACCACCGCGCAGAAGCTCGGCCAGGCGCTGTACGCCAACGCCGACGCCCCCGCCGGTGCCGCCGCGGCCGGTGACTCCGCCCAGGCCAAGGACGACGACGTCGTCGACGCCGAGATCGTCGACGACGAGAAGCCCAAGGGTGGTGCGGCATGACGGACAAGCCGCAGGGCGGCAAGCCCGGCGACGACTCCGCCGCGGAGGAGGCCGTGGTCAAGGCCGCGGAGGAGGCCGCCGCGGGCGGGGAGTCCGGTTCGGAGGAGCTCGCCGCCGCCAAGCGCGAGCTCGCCGAGCGCACCGGGGATCTCCAGCGCCTCCAGGCCGAGTACCAGAACTACCGCAAGCGGGTCGAGCGCGACCGGCTGACCGTCCGCGAGATCGCCGTCTCCAACATCCTGGAGTCGCTGATCCCGGTCCTTGACGACATCGGCCGCGCCCGCGAGCACGGCGAGGTCACGGGCGGCTTCAAGTCCGTCGCCGAGTCGCTGGAGACGGTCGTCGCCAAGCTGGGCCTCCAGCAGTTCGGCAAGGAGGGCGAGCCCTTCGACCCGACCATGCACGAGGCGCTGATGCACAGCTACTCCTCGGACGTCACCGAGAACACCTGTGTGCAGATCCTCCAGCCCGGCTACCGCATCGGCGAGCGGATCATCCGCCCGGCGATGGTGGCCGTCGCCGAACCCCAGCCCGGCAGCCAGGCGTCCCCGGACGCCGAGGCGAAGTCCGCCGACGCGGACAAGTCCGACGGTGGCTCGGACAGCTGACACCCTGTGACAGCTGACAACCAGTGCGCTGCGGAGTCGTACGCCGGCGAGTACGGCGGCCGGCTCCGCAGCGCGCTGTCAGCGGCCGTTCGCCCAGCGGCTGTTGACAGCTCTGTGACGATGGAATTCGGGAGGTGGCGGAAGCCGTGAGCGAGCGCAGCGAGCGAACCCTTGAGGGGCGCGTGTACCGCTCCGCGGCTGCCGAGCGCAGCGAGGTGGACGCATGAGTGGCAAGGACTTTGTCGAGAAGGACTACTACAAGGTCCTCGGCGTGCCCAAGGACGCCACCGCCGCCGAGATCAAGAAGACCTACCGCAAGCTCGCCCGCGAGTTCCACCCCGACGCCAACAAGGGTGACACCAAGGCCGAGGAGCGGTTCAAGGACATCTCCGAGGCGTACGACGTCCTCTCCGACGAGAAGCGCCGCAAGGAGTACGACGAGGCCCGCACCCTCTTCGCCAACGGCGGCTTCCGGGGCGGCAGCCCCGGCGGGGCCGGCGGCTACAGCTTCGACTTCGGCGACCTCTTCAGCGGCAGCCAGGGCGGCGCCGGCGGCGGGCTCGGCGACGTCTTCGGCGGCCTCTTCAACCGCGGCGGCGCCCGGCAGGCCCAGCCCCGGCGCGGCGCCGACGTCGAGACCGAGGTGACGCTCTCCTTCGACGAGGCGGTGGACGGCGCGACCGTCCCGCTGCGGATGACCAGCCAGGCCCCCTGCCGCAGCTGCAACGGCACCGGTGCCAAGTCCGGCACCACCCCGCGGGTCTGCCCGACCTGCGTCGGCGCGGGCACGGTCAGCCGCGGCCAGGGCGCCTTCGCGCTCTCCGAGCCGTGCAAGGACTGCCGCGGCCGGGGCATGATCGTCGACGACCCGTGCCCCGACTGCCACGGCAGCGGCCGGGCCAGCTCGGCCCGCACCATGCAGGTCCGGATCCCGGCCGGCGTCCAGGCCGACCAGCGGATCCGGCTCAAGGGGAAGGGCGCTCAGGGCGAGCGCGGCGGGCAGCCCGGGGACCTCTACGTCACCGTGCACGTCGACCCGCACCCGGTCTTCGGGCGCAAGGGCGACAACCTCACCGTCACCGTCCCGGTCAGCTTCCCCGAGGCGGCGCTCGGCGCCACCATCGAGGTGCCCACGCTGAACGGTCCGGCCGTGAAGCTCAAGCTGCCCCCGGGCAGCGCCAACGGCCTCACCATGCGCGCCCGCGGCAAGGGCGCCACCCGCAAGGACGGCACCCGCGGCGACCTCCTGGTCACCGTGGAGGTCGTGGTGCCCCAGCACGTCACCGGCGACGCGCTGAACGCCCTGGAGCAGTACCGCGAGGCCACCGCCTCCGACGATCCGCGAGCCGACCTGTTCCGGGCGGCGAAGGGAGCGTGACGACCAGATGTCCCCGATGAATCCGATCGACCCCGACACCCCGATCGGCGCCGGCGTCGGCGAGGGCCTGCCCGGCGCGGCCCCCCGCCGCACCCGCCGGGCCGCCGCGGGCCCGCCGCCGTACGTCCTCACCGAGGACACCCCGGTGTACGTCATCTCCGTGGCCGCCGAACTGTCCGGGCTGCACCCGCAGACCCTGCGCCAGTACGACCGCCTCGGCCTGGTCTGCCCCGACCGCACCGCCGGCCGCGGGCGCCGCTACTCCGCGCGGGACATCCAGCAGCTGCGCGAGGTCCAGCGGCTCTCCCAGGACGAGGGCATCAACTTGGCCGGAATCAAGCGGATCATCGAGCTGGAGAACCAGGTCACCGCCCTCCAGTCGCGCGTCGCGGAACTGGTCGACTCCCTGGAGGGCGCCGCCAGCGCCCTCCAGCAGCGCGAGGCCGCCGTCCACGCCTCCTACCGCCGCGACCTCGTCCCGTACCAGCCGCCCACCCCGCAGTCAAGCGCCCTGGTCGTCTGGCGCCCCAAGCGCTGACCGGGCCGCGAAGCGCGCCCCGAGCCGCCGGCTCCCTCCTCTCGGGGGGTGCCGGCGGTCGGCATGTGGTGAGAGAGTGCTGTCACATTTCGTCTCCATCGGACTCATCAGGTCTGGCATGCTGAAACGTGATCCAGCGTCGGTGCTGATGGGGCGCAGAATCACCGGTTACGGCAAGGAGCCGCAGATGAGTGAACGAGAGCAGCCCATTGCCGCCGGCTGGTCCGCCCTGTCGGCCGAGGCCCGGGAACTCTATCTGGCCGTCATCCGAGGAGACGGCCGTCTGGCATCGGACGCCGGTACCGATCAAGCTAATTCTGCGCGGGACGAGTTGGTCAGAATTGGTCTCCTCGTGCCCGACAGCGACGATCCGAACGATTTCCTAGCGGCCGATCCGGCTCAGCTCTCGGCGCGCCTCAGCCAATCATGGCAGCGTCAAGCACTTGATCTTCTATCGCGCGCCGTTTCGCTACCGTCCGAACTGCAGGAACTAGCACAAGAATTCCACTCCCCGAAACAGCAAGGGGGGGCGATCGAATATGTGCGAGGGAAATCCCTTATTCATCAGCGAGTGCAGCAGTACCGGGATTCCATGGAAGAGGCCCTAGCCCTCCAACCCGGCGGACCCCGGCCTCCGGATGTCCTCGCCGTCATGGTCGAGCAGGATCTGCATACGCTCCGCAGCGGCACGACCATGCGGACGATCTACCACGCCAGTACGCGGTACCACCAGCCAACCAGGGATTACGTGGCCACACTCGCCCGGGCCGGAGGTCAGTACCGGACTCTTGACGAGCCTTACACCCGTCTAATAGTGATGGATCGACGCGTGGCCGTGATCCCGATCGCCGACGACATGAGCCTCGCGGCGTTCATTTACGACGCTGCGGTAGTCGCCTATCTCGTCGAAGAAGTGTTCGAGCGCTGCTGGAGTCGTGCGCTGGATTTCGAGGGCGACCGCACAGTGCCACACCAGGTGGTTTCCCGCCTGCGCCAGACGATCATCGACCAGATGCTGGAGGGTACCAATCACCGTGTCATTGCGCGGCGCCTGGGAATTAGCGAGCGCACGCTGGCCCGGCACATAGCCGAGATGCGGGACGATTACAAGGTCGACTCACTGTTCCAGCTCGGCTACGTTCTCGGCCGCAAAACGCAGGGGCCTGCCGACTGAATCGCGGCACGCTGCGGACAAACCAACGGATGTCCCGGCATTGCCGACATGCGCCCGGGCACACACGACCGCACTCAGGTCCAGGCGATGTCGTCCGCAAGGGTTACGGCAGCTTCAGTGGTGGCTGTTTCAAGAGAGCCGACGACATCCACGAGGCAACCGGCACCGACCACCACAGCCGCTACGGCCAGCGAAAGTACGACCTTGCGGACAAATCGGCGCATGGTAGGCACGCCCCCACTTTCTCCCTCGGGAATCGCCACTAGAGCGTCAGGTCAGGATAACTACTCGCACCGTGCCGCACGAGGGGGAAGCCGCCATCCGCTCCTCCCAGGCAGGGTGTGCGTCATCTCCCTGCCAGGCATCCAGATGACACAGGCTAACCCTGGACGCGGCGGCGCCCGGCGATGGACGATCAGTTCGCTCCCGATGGTCCGACAGAGCACCACACTTTGCCAATGTACCGTCAAATGCACGGCGGTTCACCACCGGGATCACCAACCTGAGCAGCCCAGTCCAACGCCTAGCCGACGTTCACTCCCCTGGTCGGCCTGTCCCCGGAGTCGACATGACCGAGCCCTACCTGCGTCACCACGACAGCCAGGCCCCTGAGGGTCGGCGTGCACGTGTGTTCCTGGCCGCGCCGCTGATGCGGCTGACCGGCCCGGCCGACAGCGTGGTGACGCTCGCCAGCCGGACGCGGCTGACGACGCTCCGCACCACCCTGCTCCGCAGCGGTGCCGCCGTGTACAGCGCGCACCACAGCGACGCCTGGACCATCTCCGGCCGCGCGCCGGAGCCCCGCGTTCCGTCCGACTTCCGTGCCCTCCAGTCCGCTGACCTGGTGTTCGCCTACGTCGGAGCCCCCCTCTCGGCCGGCGTGAGCCTGGAGCTCGGCTGGGCGTCGGCGCTGCGCAAGCCGATCGTCCTGCTGGTCGACGAGGCCATCACCCACAACCCGCTGATCGCCACCATCGAGCAGGTCGCCCCCGTCCTGCCGCTGGTCTTCGACGACACCTGGTCGCAGGAGGCCCTCAACCACACGGTCGAGACCGCGCTGGACTGGGCCGGCATGGCGCTCTCCCTGCGCGAGGGCTTCTGGACCGCCCCCGGCGAGCAGTTCAACGTCCCCCGGCAGCAGCCCCCCGTCCCCGGCTACTGGCCGACCGGCGCCGCCACCGGCTGAGCAGCGGCTACCCATCGGACTCCCCCGTCCGGGATCCGCGCATCCGCCAGCCCAGCTGGAACAGCGTCTCCGCGTCGTACAGCTCACGCAGCCGGGCGATGTGACCGGCCACCGTGCGTTCGCTCAGCCCCATCCGGCTGGCGATCGCCCGCTGCGTGAGGCCCCGAGCGAGCAGGCGCCCCACCTGCTCGTGGGCGGCCGGCTCGGCGGGACCGCCGGCCAGAGCCGCCCAGTCCACCACCGTGGCCCGTGCCCACTGCTCCTCGAAGACCCCCACCAGGTAGGACACCATCGCGGGGTCCTCCACGACGGCGACGGCCGTGTTGTCGCCAGTCGCAGGAATCACCGCCACCGCGCGGTCGAAGATCAGGGTCCGGGAGAACGGCCCCTCCAGCACCCGGATCGGCACGCCGATCCGCGCCGACCGCGATGCGAGCTCGATGGTGGACGCATCGGAGCAGGCCGCCGGTTCGTAGATCGTGCGGACCGCGCCGCCCGCTTCGACGTAGAGGCGGTTCTGCTCCAAGGAGTCTTCCATGTGCTCCGCTGGACGGGCACCGCCGGGTTGGGCACTGACCACCTCGTGCGGGTAGTCCTTTGCCAGCTGCCAGACCAAGTGCCGGATTTCCGCCATGCCCGTCAACCGGCGGACGCCCCCACCCGGGCCGCTCCACCGCGGAGCGGCGTCGTAGGCCCTGGTGAGATCCTCCAGGAGGTCCGGAACGAGGGCGGCGCGGGCGAGCAGGCGGGCACTCTCCTCCCGCAGGTCCACCCTGATGCGCTCGGCCACGGCCCTGGGATTCACCGCGCTGTAGGCGCTGTCGGCGATGTGGAGCACGAGAAGCCCGAGGTCGGCGAGCTGTTTGACCGCCGGTTCGTTCTCCCGGCGGATGTCGCTGAAGCGCAGCCACCCGCCGTCCTTGAGGATCTCCCGGTAGAGCTCGCGGGCCGCGGCGTCAGGCAGGTCGAGGTCAGACATCGCGGGCTCCCCTCATCTGCCAGCCCAGCTGGAACAGCGTCTCCGCGTCGTACAGCTCACGCAGCCGGGCTATGTGCCCCGCCACCGTCCGTTCGCTCAATCCCAAGCGGCTCGCGATCGCCCGCTGGGTGAGACCCCGCGCCAGCAGCCGACCGACCTGCTCGTGGGCGGCCGGCTCGGCCGAACCGGCGGCCAGAGCCACCCAGTCCACGACCTGGGCCTGGGCCCACTGCTGCTCGAAGACGCCTACCAGGTACGCGACCGTCGCGGGCTCCTCGACCACGACGGCGGCCTCGTGATCGGCGGTCGCCGAAAGCACGGCGACGGTGCGGTCGAAGATGAGGGCCCGGCGGAAGGGCTGGTCGAGGAGCCGGATCCGTGAGCCCGCCTTCGTGGCCTCCACCGCGTACTCGACCTGGTACCGGTCCAGCCGGACTTGAGGCTGATAGATCGTACGCACCACACCGCCGTGCTCCAGGTAGCGGAGCGTGTGGGCCGGGGCGTCCCCGCGCTGCGGCGGTGGCGGCTGCCTACCGGGCTGGGCAGTCAGACCCTCGTGCGGGTAATCCTTCATGAGTTGCGAGACCAGGTGCCGGATCTCCACCTTGCCGTTCACCCGTCGGACACCGCCCGCCGACTCCGTCCGACGCGGTGCCTCGTCGTAGGCCCGGGTGAGATCGGCCAGCAGATCGGGGAGGAGCGCCGCCCGGGCGAGCAGACGGGTGCTCTCCTCCCGCAGGTCGGCGCCCAGACGCTCACTCACGGCGCGGGGGTTGATCACGGTGTAGAACCCGTCCGTGACGTGCTGGACCAGCAAGCCGAGGTCGGTGAGTTGCTTGACCGTCGGCTCGTCCTCCGCGCGGATGTCTCGGAAGTGCAGCCGTCCGCCGTCCTTGAGGATCGTCCGGTAGAGCTCGCGCGCTCCCTCGTCGGGCAGGTCGAGGTCAGACATCGCGGGCTCCCCTCATCTGCCAGCCCAACTGGAACAGCGTCTCCGCGTCGTACAGCTCACGCAGCCGGGCTATGTGCCCCGCCACCGTCCGTTCGCTCAGCCCCAAGCGGCTCGCGATCGCCCGCTGGGTGAGCCCCCGCGCCAGCAGCCGGCCGACCTGCTCGTGAGCGGCCGGCTCGGCCGAACCGGCCGCCAGAGCCACCCAATCCACGACCTGGGCCAGGGTCCACTGCTGCTCGAAGACACCGACCAGGTACGCGACCGTCGCGGGGTCCTCGACCACGACGGCGGCCTCATGGTCCAGGGCCGCCGAGAGCACGGCGACGGTGCGGTCGAAGATGAGGGCCCGGCTGAACGGGAGGTCGAGAAGCCGGATCCGTGAGCCGACCTTCGCGGCCTCCGCCGCGTACTCGACCTGGTCCTGGTCCAGTCGGGCCTGCGGCTGGTAGAGCGTGCGCACCGAGCCACCTCGCTCGATGTAACGGCAGGTCTGCGCCAGGCTGTCCTTCCGCTGAGCCGGCGGGCGGAATCTGCCCGGTTGGGCCGCCAGGGCTTCGTGGGGGTACTCCTTGATGAACTGGGAGACCAGATGCCGGATCTCCTCCTTGCCCGCCACGTGCCGAACACCGCCGACCGACCGGCTCCGTCGGGGTGCGGCGTCGTAGGCCTGGGCCAGATCCTCCAACAGGTCCGGGATGAGAACGGCCCGCGCCAGCAGACGGGTGCCCTCCTCCCGCAGCTCGGCACCCAGACGCTCGCCCACGGCCCGAGGGTTGATGGCGCTGTAGACGCCATCGGCTGTGTGCAGGACCAATAAACCCAGTTCCGTCAGTTGCTTGACGGTCGACTCGTCCTCGGGGCGAATGTCACTGAGCCGCAGACGGCCGCCGTCCTTGAGGATCGCCCGGTACAACTCACGGGCGGCGGCATCCGGCAGATCGGGCTCAGGCATCGTCGGCTCCCCTCATCTGCCAGCCCAACTGGAACAGCGTCTGCGCGTCGTACGACTCCCGCAGCCGGGCGATGTGGCCGGCCACCGTCCGCTCGCCCAGGCCCAGGCGGGTGGCGATCGCGCGCTGGGTGAGGCCCTGGGCGAGCAGGCGGGCGATCTGCTGGTGGCTGGGAGGCTCGGCGGAACCGGCTGCCAAGGACGCCCAGTTGACGCCTTCGGAGCGCTGCCAGAGCTGCTCGAAGGTGTCCACCACGAAGGCGACCGTCGATGGGTCGTTGACCACGGCGGCACTGCTGTAGTCGGGCCCGGCGGGAATGACGGCCACGACGCGGTCGAAGACCAGGAAGCGTTTGAACGGGCGGTCCAGGACCCGGATGGCGCAACCGAGCCGAGTGGCACCGGCGGCGTACTCGACCTGCGGGGCGTCCGTACGGGCGGCCGATTCGAACAGGGATCGCATCTCGCCGCCTCGTTCGAGGTAGCGGTGGGTGCGGGCGAGGGATTCGGCGAGCACGTCGGCGGGGCGCTTGGCACCGGGCTGGGCGGACAGGCTCTCGTTCGGGTGGGTGTGCGCCAACTGCTCCAGCTCGTGCCGGATCTCCGACTTTCCGGTGATGATCCGGATACTGGTGTGGCCGGCAGCACGCCGGGGTGCGGTGTCGTAGGCGTGGGTGAGTTCACGTAACCGCTCGGGGACCTGGTCAGCCTCGGCCAGCAGTTGGGTGCCGGCTTTCCGGAGGTCGGTGCCGATCCTTTCGGCGATCGCCCTGGGGTCGACCGCGCTGTATGAACTGTCCAGCAACTGCGGTACCAGCAGGCCGAGTTCCACCAGCCGCCGGAGCGCCGGCCCGTCCTCCGCGCCGACCTCGGCCGCCCGCACGCGGCCGCCCTCGCGCAGCACCGCGAGGTACAGGGCGCGGGCCGCGGCGTCCGGGAGGGCGTCGGAGATCAGGGTGGCGGGGGCGTCAGTCATGGCGCTCGCCCCTGAGCTGCCAGCCGAGGTGGAAGAGGGTCTGGGCGCCGTAGCGGTCGCGCAGCCGGGAGATGTGGGCGGCCACCGTGCGTTCGCTCAGGCCCAGCCGGGTGGCGACGGCGCGCTGGGTGAGCCCGCGGGCGAGCAGCCGGCCGATCCGGACGGTGGTGAGCGGCGTCGGGTCGAGGTGGTGGGCCGCCGGGGTGGCGCGGGCCCAGTCACGTTCGAACTGGGCGACCAGGTACGCGACGGTGCTGGGGTCGGTCAGGAAGGCGGCACGGCGGCGATCCGCGTCCGCGGGGATGACGGCCACCGCGCGGTCGAAGATCAGCACCCGCTCGTACGGTTCGGCGAGGACCCGGACCTGGGCGCCGTGCTCGCTGCGCAGGGTGATCTGGCTCAGCACGGCGGAGTCGGCCAGGGTGGCGGGCTGGTAGACGGTGCGCAGCGAGCAGCCGCGGCGGAGCAGCGAGAGGTCCTGGCTGAGGGCCATCCGCAGGCCTTCGAGCGGGCGCGGTCCGGGCTGGGCGGCCAGGACCTCCTCCCGGCACCCCGCGATGAGTTCGCTGATCCGCCGGCGGGCGTCGGCGGGTTCGTCGACGCTGCCGGGCCCGGGATGGACGGCCCCGGTACCGGCGGCGCCGGTACCAACGGAACCGGACCCGGCGCCACCGGCACCACCGCTCGGAGCCGCGCCCCCCGGAGCCGCGCCGCCCCCGTGGCGCGCCGCGTCGTAGGCGTGGGCCAGCGGCCCGAGGACGCTCGGGAGCCGCTCGGCCTGGAGCAGCAGGCGCAGGGCGCGGGTGCGCAGTTCCAGGCCGAGGCGGTCGCCGAGGACGCGCGGGTTGGCGGCGGTCCAGCCGGTGGCGGTGGGGGCGAGCAGGCCGCGGGCGACGAGGGCCGCGAGGACGGGCCGGTCGGCGGCGGTGAGGTCCTCGGGGCTCAGCCGGCCGCCGGACCGGACGGCGGCGAGGTAGAGGGCCCGCTCGGCCGGGCCGGGCTCATCGGTCATCGCGGGCCCCCCGCATCAGCCAGCCGAGTTGGAACAGGGTCTGCGCGCCGTAGCGGTCGCGCAGCCGGGAGATGTGGCCCGCCACCGTGCGTTCGCTCAGGCCCAGCCGGGTGGCGACGGCGCGCTGGGTGAGCCCGCGGGCGAGCAGCCGGCCGACCCGGTCGGGGATGGTGCGGGCGGGCCCCTGGCCGGGCGTGGCGGCTTCGGTGGTGTCGGCGCGCGCCCAGTCGCGTTCGAAGGCGCCGACCACGTAGGTGATGGTGGCCGGGTCGGTGATGAAGGCGGCGGTGCCGTTGTCGTCGCTGGCGGAGATCACCGCGACGGACCGGTCGAAGACGATCAGCCGCTGGAAGGGCTCGTCGAGCACCCGGATCAGCGAGCCGTGCCGGGTGACCTCCTCGGCGTAGGCGAGGGCGGGCGGGTCGGCGAGGGCGACCGGCTGGTAGATGGTGCGCAACGAGCAGCCGCGCTGGAGCAGTTGGACGTCCTGGAGGAGGGCGACCTGGAGGGTGTCGGCGGGCCGGTGGCCGGGCTGCGCGGTGAGGACCTCGGAGCGGCAGTCGGAGACCAGCTGGGAGATCCGCTGGCGGATGTGGACGTGTCCCTCGACGTGGACGGCGCCGCCGGTGCGGCCGGACGGGCGGGGCATCGCGTCGTAGGCGCGGGTGAGGCCGTCCAGGGCGCCGGGGAGGTTCTCCGCGCGGACCAGCAGCCGGGTGGCCTCGCTGCGCAGTTCGGCGCCGAGGCGGTCGCTGACCGAGCGCGGACTGACCGCGGTGTAGCAGCGGTCCACCGGGTTGACCATCAACAGGCCGATGTCGATGAGCTGTTGGAGCGCGCCCTGGTCGACGTCCGCGACCTCGCCGGTGGGGATGCGGCCGCCCTGGGCGATGACGGCCAGGTAGAGCCGCCGGGCGGCCTCGTCGGGCTCCTCGCCCGCCGGCCCCTCCGGATGCGGTGGGACCGCCGGTTCCGCCGTCACGTCGCACTCCCCCTGCCGGACGCCTCTCCCCTGGGCCACCCGTGTTCCCCTCCGCACGGGCCGTGGCGCCGGTGGGCCGGGCGGGCTCACGGTGCCGGGTGCCGGTACGGCGTGATCACTGGTCGGCGGTCACGGTACCGGGTGGGACAGCGGACCCCCGGGGCCGGGTGCCGTCGCACGCCGGGTCGTCCGGGGGCCGCTGTCGTACGCCAGGTCAGGACGCTCCCGTCGAGGCGGAGCAGCAACGCCTCGACGGGTCCGGTCCGGGGGCCATCACCACACATGGCTCCCGGCCGGTGCTCTTCCCCCCCGTTCCGCGGGTGCGGCATGCGCACCCGCGGTCAGTCCGAAGAGCTAGTCGTCACCATCGGGTTGCGGTGCCCGGACGACTTGGCGTACCTCCACCCTCACAGCGGGGCGGCCGGTGAACAAGTGCCGCCCGAGTGCAGGTTCGCGCAATTGCAGCTATCTGCACCGCGGCCCGGGGGCGGCGGTGCGGGCGGTGGGGTGGCCTCCGGTGAAGTCCGAGGCGGGCGGGGGGTGTCGGCGCCGCCCGGCACTTCCGCCGGTTGGCGGTCCACGGTCATTCGGAAGGTGCACGGTCACGCCCGCCGTGCACGTTCCTGCATCGCGACCCGCCCCCGGTTCGGCCCGGCCGGCGGCCCGGTATCCCGGTCCGGTCCGATCCCGGTTCGGCCCGATCCCGTCCCGTCCCAGCCCACCCCCGGTTCGGCCCAGCCCAGCCCCGACCACCCCCGACCACCCCCGGCCGGCCGCGGCGGCTCAGCGGGCCAGCAGCCGCCCCCGCGCCAGCCCCGCCGCCGTCCCGCCGGCCGCGAGCACCCAGGCGAGCCCCAGCAGCAGGTACAGCCCGACGGCCAGGGCGTCGAACCCGCCGAAGCCGGTGTGCCGGGCGAGCGCGGAGGCGCCGGTGACGCAGGTGCCGACCGGGAAGGTGAACGCCCACCAGGTCATCGCGAACGGCATCCCGGCCCGCCGGGCGCGCAGGTTGGCGGTCAGCGCGACGGCGAGCCAGAGCATCGCGACGCCGATCACCGCGACGCCGTACAGCTCCGCGAGGTCGGTCATCACGGGCGCCAGCGAGGGCAGCACCGGCCGTGCGGCGTCGGCGAGTTGGTGGATCGCGGTGACGGACTGGCCGAGCGGCCCGAGCACCAGGAACAGCGAGGGGGTGAGCACCAGGGCGGGCAGCTTGCTGTGGAACAGCCCGGTGAACACCACCGGCAGCAGCACCAGGGTGGCCAGCAGGCCGACGCCGAACAGGGCCCAGCAGCCGTACAGCATGGCCGTCCGCGCCGTTCCGGCCGGCAGGTGCGGGACGAGCGCCGGGCCGCAGGCGGAGGCGACCAGCGGGGCGACCACCGGCAACAGCCAGGTCGGGTTGGCCTCCAGGGCGGAGACCGGGTGCCGGGTGATCATCAGGTACGGGATGCCGCCGGCCACCGCCAGCGCGTAGAGGGTGCCGAGGCTCCACAGCACCAGGTCCAGGGCGACCGCCGGGCCGGTGCCGATGACCCGGGAGCCGACCAGCAGGGTGCCCAGCCCGACGGCCAGCAGCGCCATCGGCGGGCAACCGTAGAAGACCGCCGTCGCCGGGTTGTCCAGCAGCTGGGCGCGGGCCGCCTCGCGGTGCCGGGTGAGGTGGACCAGCCGGGCTCCGGCCAGCACCAGCAGGGCCGCCAGGCCGAGCGCCCACATCGCCTCGCCGAAGCCGGTCAGCCCGGGCAGCCGCACCGGCAGGGCGGCGGCGCCGTTCGCCAGGATCGCCGTGCCCATCACGGCGGCGTACCAGTTGGGGCCGAGCTGGGCGAGGTCGTACCGCGGGCAGCGGACGGCGGGGCGGGCGAGGGGGCGGATGTCGGACAAGGTGGACATGCTCCCACCTTCGGGCCGGAGGCGGACCGCCGGTAGCGCCCGGGATCTTATGTGGGCATAGCCTGGGCCTATGGCCCTCTCCTCGCACGTACCCGAACTGGGCGCCCTGGAACTGCTGCTCGCGGTGGCCCGGCTGGGCAGCGTCGGACGGGCGGCGGCCGAGCTGGGCATCAGCCAGCCGAGCGCCAGCGCCCGCATCAAGGGCATGGAACGGCAGATCGGCGTGCCGCTGCTGGACCGCTCGCCCCGGGGCAGCACGCCGACCGAGGCGGGCCGGCTGGTGGTCGAGTGGGCCCGGCAGGTGGTGGAGGCGGCGCAGGCGATGGACGCCGGGATCGACGCGCTGCGCGGCCGGCGGGACGCCAAGCTGCGGGTGGTGGCCAGCCTGACCGTCGCCGAGTACCTGATGCCCGGCTGGCTGCTGGCCCTGGCCGAGGTCAGCCCGGGGACGGCGGTGACGCTGCGGACGGCGAACTCGGCGGACGTCGCCTGGCAGGTCCTGGCCGGGGAGGCCGACCTCGGCTTCGTCGAGGGCCCGTCCACCCGGCCCGGGCTGGCCGGCGCGGTGGTGGCGACGGACCGGCTGATGATCGTGGTGGCCCCCGGCCATCCATGGGCACGCCGTCACTCCCCGCTGACCGGCGCCGAGCTGGCGGCCACCCCGCTGGTGCTGCGCGAGCCCGGCTCGGGCACCCGGGAGGTGCTGGAGACGGCCCTGCGCCCGTACGGGGGCGCGACCCGGCCCCGGATGGAGCTGGCCTCGTCCACCGCGCTGAAGGCCGCGGCGATGACCGGGGCGGGCCCGGTCTGCCTGAGCGAGCTGGTGGTGGTGGAGGAGCTGGCCACCCGGCGGCTGGTGGAGGTGGAGCTGGCTCCGGAGCTGGACCTGCGGCGGCCGCTGCGCGCGGTGTGGCCGGCCGGGCAGCGGCCGGGCGGGCCGGCCCGGGAACTGCTGGGGCTGACCCGGCGGTCCACCAAACGTTCACCGAGAAGGTGAGTGCCGAAAAAGGTTGAGCGGAATAGACTCAACTTAGTGCATGCTGTACGCAGCACAGTGCGGTGTCCGGCGCCCCGCAGGGCACGGGCGCGGCACCGAGGCAGCAGCGAAGGACGACGAGGGAGGCCCCCCAGCAGTGGACGCCAGCAAGTTCACCACCAAGACCCAGGAAGCCCTGGCCGCCGCGATCCGGCAGGCCGGCACGGCCGGCAACCCGGACGTCCGGCCGGTGCACATCCTGATCGCCCTGCTGGAGCAGCCCGACGGCATCGCCCGGCCCCTGCTGGAGGCGGTCGGGGCCGACGCCTCCCGGGTCGACACCGAGGCGCGTCGCCAGGCGGCCGCGCTGCCCAGCGCGATGGGCTCGACGGTCTCCGCGCCGCAGCTCTCCCGGGACACCGTCGCGGTGCTCACCGAGGCCGGCAAGCGCGCCGACGACCTGGACGACCAGTACGTCTCGACCGAGCACATGATGGTCGGCCTGGCCGCCGAGGGCGGGCCGGTGGCCGAGCTGCTGGTGCACCAGGGCGCCACGCCCAAGGCGCTGCTCGCCGCGTTCAAGGACGTCCGGGGCAGCGGCAAGGTCACCTCGCCGGACCCGGAGGGCACCTACAAGGCCCTGGAGAAGTACGGCACCGACCTCACCCAGGCCGCCCGGGACGGCAAGCTCGACCCGGTGATCGGCCGCGACCACGAGATCCGCCGGGTGGTCCAGGTGCTCTCCCGCCGGACGAAGAACAACCCGGTGCTGATCGGCGAGCCCGGCGTCGGCAAGACGGCCGTGGTCGAGGGCCTGGCCCAGCGCATCGTGGCCGGCGACGTGCCGGAGTCGCTGCGCGGCAAGCGGCTGGTCGCGCTGGACCTCGGCGCGATGGTCGCGGGCGCCAAGTTCCGCGGCGAGTTCGAGGAGCGGCTGAAGGCCGTCCTCAACGACATCAAGTCCTCCGACGGTCAGGTCGTCACCTTCATCGACGAACTGCACACCATGGTCGGCGCGGGCGCCGGCGGCGACTCCGCGATGGACGCGGGGAACATGCTCAAGCCGATGCTGGCCCGCGGCGAGCTGCGGATGGTCGGCGCCACCACGCTGGACGAGTACCGCGAGCGGATCGAGAAGGACCCGGCCCTGGAGCGCCGCTTCCAGCAGGTGCTGGTGGGCGAGCCCAGCGTGGAGGACTCGATCGCCATCCTGCGCGGCCTCAAGGGCCGGTACGAGGCGCACCACAAGGTGCAGATCTCGGACGCCGCCCTGGTCGCCGCGGCCACCCTGTCCAACCGCTACATCACCTCCCGCTTCCTGCCCGACAAGGCGATCGACCTGGTCGACGAGGCGGCCTCCCGGCTGCGGATGGAGATCGACTCCTCCCCGGTCGAGATCGACGAACTCCAGCGCTCCGTCGACCGGCTGCGGATGGAGGAGCTGGCCCTGGAGAAGGAGTCGGACCCGGCCTCGGTGGACCGGCTGGCCCGGCTTCGGCGCGATCTCGCCGACCGGAACGAGCAGTTGAGCGTGCTGACGGCGCGCTGGGAGCAGGAGAAGAAGAGCCTCAACCGGGTCGGTGAGCTCAAGGAGCGCCTGGACGACCTGCACGGCGCGCTCGAACGCGCCCAGCGCGACGGGGACTTCGAGCGGGCGTCCAAGCTGATGTACGCCGAGATCCCGGCCGCCGAGAAGGAGCTCACCGACGCCCAGGAGCGCGCCGCGGACCAGGACGCCTCCGCCTCGATGGTCAAGGAGGAGGTCGGCCCGGACGACGTGGCCGACGTGGTCGCCTCCTGGACGGGCATCCCGGCCGGCCGGCTGCTGGAGGGCGAGAGCGCCAAACTCCTGCGCATGGAGGAGGAGTTGGGCAAGCGCCTGATCGGCCAGACCGAGGCCGTGCAGGCGGTCTCGGACGCGGTGCGCCGCACCCGCTCGGGCATCGCCGACCCGGACCGGCCGACCGGCTCCTTCCTCTTCCTCGGCCCGACCGGTGTCGGCAAGACCGAACTCGCCAAGGCCCTGGCCGACTTCCTGTTCGACGACGAGCGGGCGATGGTCCGGATCGACATGAGCGAGTACGGCGAGAAGCACTCCGTCTCCCGCCTGGTCGGCGCCCCGCCCGGGTACGTCGGCTACGAGGAGGGCGGCCAGCTCACCGAGGCGGTCCGCCGCCGCCCGTACAGCGTGGTGCTGCTGGACGAGGTGGAGAAGGCGCACCCGGAGGTCTTCGACGTCCTGCTCCAGGTGCTGGACGACGGGCGGCTCACCGACGGCCAGGGCCGCACGGTGGACTTCCGCAACGCCATCCTGATCCTCACCTCCAACCTGGGCTCCCAGTACCTGGTCGACCCGACCACCCCGGAGGCGGAGAAGCGGGAGCTGGTGCTGGGCGCCGTCCGGGCGTCGTTCAAGCCGGAGTTCCTCAACCGGCTGGACGACATCGTGGTCTTCGAGCCGCTGGGCACCGGCGAACTGAGCCGGATCGTCGACCTCCAGGTCGCCCGCCTCGGCGAGCGGCTCGCCGAGCGGCGGCTCACCCTGGACGTCTCCGAAGCCGCCCGCGACTGGCTGGCGCTCACCGGCTACGACCCGGCGTACGGCGCCCGCCCGCTGCGCCGGCTGGTGCAGTCCGCGATCGGCGACCAGCTGGCCCGGGCGATCCTGTCCGGCGCGGTGCACGACGGGGACACCGTCCTGGTCGAGCGGGACGAGGAGGGCGACCACCTCACCGTCCGCGGCCGGGGGCCGCTGGAGAAGTAGCCGGCCGGGCGTCCGGCGCACGGGCCGCCCCCTCCGCTCCGGCGGCGGGGGCGGCCCTTCCTGCGCTACCGCTCGTTCGGCCCATCCGGCCCATTGGACCCTTTCGGCCTGTTGCGCCGAATTCGCCCTCCCCTCCCTGTTCCGCCTCCCCTCCCTGTTCCGCCTTCCCTCCCTATTCCGCCACCGCCTGCCGCAGCAGCCGCCGCGACCGGTCCCGCCAGGCGCGCGCCAGCCGGTGCAACTCGGCCACCTGGGCGTCCGGAAGGTCCCAGGCCTGGGTCAGCAGCCGCAGCGTGGAGACCCGGGGACAGGACACCCCCCGCTCCAGGTCCCGGATCGACCGCACACTCAGCCCGGTCGCCTCGCCCAGCTGCTCCTGCGTCATCCCCCGGTCCAGTCGGATGCTCCGCAGCAGCGCCCCGAGCGATGCGCCCTCCCCCGTCGCCGGTCCGCCCACTTCTGTTCCCCCCTCAACTCAGGACAGCTCAACTCACCCGGCACGGCCGGGTTTTGAACGATACGAGTGCGTCGCACGCTAACCGCATCCGTCCGGCCCGGCAGGCGAACCCGCACGCTCGGACACGTGACGTGGCTCACGCGCCACCCTCCGTACGGACCGCGCCCCGCCGCCGCGCACCCTCCGTGACCACCGCCCGCCGGACCACCCTCCGGGTCGCCGGACGACGGCGGGCGCAGTACCGGCAGAAACACCCGGGAGAACGGCCGACGAAGATCGACGGACCCCTCGGGTGCCCCTGTGAGCGGAGCCCCGAATGAGGCAGGATGGGAGGTGGAAAGGGCGGCCTCTCATTGCCGGCCACCACGTGCACTGAGGAAGAGGACCCCCATGAGCATCGACCCGTCGTCCATCCCGTCCTTCGGCGTCCCCCAGGGCGGCCAGCCCGGCGGCCAGGGCGGGCGGCCGGCCGGCCCGCCGCCGATCATCGTCCCGGACCAGGCCCTCGTCGCCCAGCTGCTCGACCAGATGCAGCTCAAGCACGTCGTGGACGAGGAGGGCGACCTCACCGCCCCCTGGGAGGGCTTCCGCGTCTACTACATGTTCCGCGGCGAGCAGAAGGAGCTCTTCGCGGTGCGCGCCTTCTACGACCGCGCGTACCCGCTGGAGAAGAAGGGCGAGATCCTCGACCTGATCGACGAGTGGAACCGTGAGACCCTCTGGCCGAAGGTCTACACCCACACCCACGAGGACGGCGTGGTCCGGCTGATCGGCGAGGCCCAGATGATCGTCGGCACCGGCGTCAACCTGGACTACTTCGTCACCACCACCGCCAACTGGACCCAGGCCGCGGTCGGCTTCGAGCAGTGGATGGTCGAGCGCCTCGGCCTCCAGGACGAGATCGAGGGCGAGGACGGCGGGGCCCCCGAGGGCACCGACGAGGCCTGATCCTCCCGGCACTGCCGACGACCGGCCCGCCACCGCGTCAGCACCGGTGGCGGGCCGTTCTTGTCCCCCGGCTCCCGGCTGTCCCAGGATGGCCCTGACGACGAGCCGTGAGGAGCACCGATGGGTACCAGGCCGCTGCTGAACCGCCGACTGGCCGGGATGGGCACGACGATCTTCGCCGAGATGTCCGCCCTGGCCACGGCCACCGGCTCGATCAACCTCGGCCAGGGCTTCCCGGACACCGACGGGCCGCGCGAGATCGCCCAGGCCGCCGCCGACGCGGTGCTGACCGGCCGCGGCAACCAGTACCCGCCCGGCCCCGGCATCCCCGAGCTGCGCACCGCCATCGCCGAGCACCAGCAGCGCTTCCACGGCCTGACCTACGACCCGGACACCGAGGTGCTGGTCACCGCCGGCGCCACCGAGGCCATCGCCGCCGCCCTGCTCGCCCTGCTGGAGCCCGGCGACGAGGTGATCGCCCTCGAACCCTTCTACGACTCCTACGCCGCCTGCATCGCCATGGCCGGCGCCACCCGCCGCCCGCTCACCCTCCGCGCCCCGGACTTCCGCCCCGACCTGGACGAACTGCGCTCGCTGATCACCCCGCGCACCCGGCTGCTGCTGATCAACACCCCGCACAACCCCACCGGCACCGTCCTCACCGCCGAGGAACTGGCCGGCATCGCCGCCCTCGCCGTCGAACACGACCTGCTGGTCGTCACCGACGAGGTCTACGAACACCTCGTCTTCGGCGCCACCCACCACCCCATCGCCGCCCTGCCCGGCATGCGCGAGCGCACCGTCACCATCTCCTCGGCCGGCAAGACCTTCTCCTTCACCGGCTGGAAGGTCGGCTGGGTCACCGCGAGCCCGGCCCTGGTCGCGGCCGTGCGCACCGCGAAGCAGTACCTCACGTACGTCAGCGCCGGCCCCTTCCAGCACGCCGTCGCCGAGGCCCTGCGGCTGCCCGACACGTACTTCGACGCCCTCCGCGCCGACCTGCTGCGCAAGCGCGACCTGCTGGTCGACGGCCTCGCCGCGGCCGGCTTCCGGGTCTTCCGGCCCGAGGGCACCTACTTCGTCACCACCGACATCACCCCGCTCGGCGAGAAGGACGGCATCGACTTCTGCCGCGCCCTGCCCGGCCGTTGCGGCGTCGTCGCCATCCCCAACGCCGTCTTCTACGACGACGCGGACGCGGGCCGCCCGCTCGTCCGCTTCGCCTTCTGCAAGAAGGACGAAGTCCTCCAGGAGGCCGTCACCCGCCTGCGGCAGCTCTGACGGGCGGCTACCGTCCGCGAGGCGTTCGGAAGGAATGGGTCAGGACCACCGGGTCCTGACCCATTCCCTTTGTCGGAGCCTCGGAATCCGGTACCACCGCCGGTTTTCCGGGCTCCGGAAAATCCCTGCCGCTGCGGGACTTCGCCGCTCGCCGGCCGAACTCCCTTTCATGACAATCCTTTTCGCGGCCTCCTCGGTACCGGCTCGGTCCGCCTCGCCCGCTGCAATGAGGGCAGGGTGGAGCAGGAGCCCGTCACTTGTCTGCGGCGCTCATGATGGGCTACGCGCCCCCTTTCGCGCCCTTCGAACTGGGATGCCGATTGATCCGACACCAGTTCTGGTGAGAGCTCAACTTCCTTGATCAGACTGCTATTTTGCCGTTCCAGGGGCATTCGGTCCGCCATGCCGGGTACGGGCTCGCCGCCCTCCACGCCTCGCGCGCGGAGGGCGGCGATGTGTGATGCACTCGGACGGCGCACTCCCGGCGCACACGGCGCGCGATCCGGTGATAGGGGCGCGGGCTGTGCAGAGTCGCACACCGGCTCGATCAGAGCCGGGAAGCAGGTGTGCTCGAAACGGTGAATGCTTGACAAAGTTGGGTAAATCACCGGCGGACCCGACGTATTCGTGCTTCTCTGCTGCTGAATCTCCAGCCGGAATCCTTCCTTCCACGGCCGGCCGCGCCCAGGGCCGCACAGCCACGAACAGCCTCGCCATCGCCTAGGCCTACTCGATGCTGCTCGGCGGGCGCGCACGGAGCTGAAACGCGGAGCCGAGCATGCTCACCACACTGCAGACCTCCTACACGGACACCCGCGCCGGTGACCTCGCCTGGTGCCTCGGCGGCGACCCGCTGCCCGCTCTCGCCGTCCGCGACCTGAGACTCGACGGAGCCGACCGCCAGGGCGCCTCCGGCACCCTCCAGCTGCGCCTGCTCGGCGCCTCCCATCAGGTGGTGATCGACGCGGGCCCCGGCCAGTGTCTGGAGACCGTCGCCTGTCTGCCCGGACGCCGCACCCCGCTGCCGGCCCGGGTGGCCAAGCAGGTCGGCGGCTGGGAGTACGAGTTCGCCGCCCGGATCGAGGCGCTGCCGCCGCACGACTTCGCGGCCCGCGCCCAGGAACTGCTGGCCCTGGTCGAGGGCCACCCGCGGGGCCTGGCCGGAGTCTTCCCGGGCGACCCGAGCGCCTTCACCGCACTGGTCGCCCAGGGCGGCGCGGACCGGGTGCTCTGGCGCACCTGGCACGCCTACCCGCAGGAGGGGCAGCTGGTGTGTACCCGGTCCTCGCTGGTGCTGTCCGGGGCATGACCGGCCCGAGGCCCGGACCGGACCCCCGATCCGGCGGCGGGCCGCCGATGCGGTCGTACGAATCGTACGCAGGAACGATTCGTCAATCTGACGTTGCTCACTGTCCGCCGGATGGGCGCAGCGATCCGTCCCGCACGTCCCCTAGCGTTTGTTCGTGATCAACCATCCGGCCGGTCCGCCCGCACGCCCGCGAGTGGACCTCGACGACGGCGCCCCACCCCGGCCCGGGCGAAGCCTCGCCCCACTCCTGCCCACCCGCCGTCGATCCCGGCTGCGCTCCAGCCCCCGGTTCGCCCGGCTGGCCGTCCTGCTGGCCGCGTTCGTCTGCGCGGCCTGCGGACTCGTCTACGAACTCGAACTCGTCGCGCTCGGCGACTACCTGCTCGGGGACACCGTCACCCAAACCTCGGTCGTGCTCTCCGTGATGGTGTTCGCGATGGGCCTCGGCTCGCTGCTCGCCAAGCGGCTCACCAGCCGTCCCGCCACCGCCTTCGCGCTGGTCGAGTGCGCGCTCGCGCTCACCGGCGGGCTCTCCGTCCTCGCGCTCTACTCCTGCTGGGCCTGGATCGGCCGCTACCAGGTGGCCGTGGTCGGCCTCACCTGCCTGATCGGCATCCTGATCGGCGCCGAGATCCCGCTGCTGATGAC
Source organism: Kitasatospora sp. NPDC034533 (assembly GCF_055575155.1). Lineage (NCBI taxonomy): Bacteria > Bacillati > Actinomycetota > Actinomycetes > Kitasatosporales > Streptomycetaceae > Kitasatospora > Kitasatospora sp. NPDC034533. The sequence continues at coordinate 188,103 of NZ_JBVITE010000002.1, read as the reverse complement.
CCTCATCCAGCGGATCCGGCGCGAGGACGCCGGACGGGCCGTCGCCGACCTGTTCGCCGCCGACTACGTGGGCGCGCTGATCGGCGGCCTGGCCTTCCCGTTCCTGATCCTGCCCACCCTCGGCCCCGGCGACGGCGCACTGCTCACCGGCGCCGTCAACGCCGTCGCGGGGGCCGCCGTGGTGCTCTGGCTGTTCCGCGAGGAACCCGCCCCCCGTGTCCGGCGGCTGCTCTGGGGCGGCTGCCTGCTCGTCCTCGCCCTGCTCGCGGCCGCCGCGGCCGGCTCCGACGCGATCGAACGCGCCGCCCGGTACGCCCTCTACGGCGACGACGTCCGCTACGCCACCCGCAGCCGGCACCAGGAGATCGTGCTCACCGGCCCCGCCGAGGGCCCGCTCCGGCTCTACCTGGACGGCCGGCTCGCGGTCTGCGGGCCCGACGAGTACCGGGCCAGCGAGGGACTGGTCCACCCCGCCATGGCGGGCGGCCCGGACGCCCGGGTTCTGCTGCTCGGCGGCGGCGACGGGCTCGCCCTGCGGGAGGTGCTGCGGCACCGGGGCGTGCGCTCCGTCCGGCTGGTCGACGGCGACCCCGTCCTCCCCCGGCTCGCCCGCACCGACCCCGCGCTCGCCGCCCTCGGCGACCGCTCACTGGACGACCCCCGGGTCCGCACCACCGCGGCCGACCCGATGGCCTGGCTGCGCGCCGCGGACGCCTCCGGAGGGGACGGGCCGTACGACGTGGTGCTCACCGACCTCCCGGCGCCGGACGACGGCGGGCCGGTCAAGTTCCACTCCCAGGAGTTCTACGGCCTCGCCGCCCGGCTGCTCTCCCCCGGCGGCCGGATCGCCGTCCGCGCCGGAGGCGGCCCGGACGGCTCGGACGGCCCGGCTGACCCGGACGGCCTGGACGGCCTCTGGCGGATCGAGTCCGGTCTGCGCACGGCGGGCCTGCGCACCGCCCCGTACGCCGTCCCGGGCAGCGCCACCGCCGGTTGCCGCCCCGGCCGGCGGGACGCCACCCAGAACTTCCTCCTCGCCTCCGACGCCCAGCCCGCGCTCGGCCTCGCCCCCGACGCCCCGCCGCCCCGCGCCCTCACCCCCGAGACCCTCCTCGGCTCCACCGCCCGCCTCACGGCCCTCCGCCCCACCCACCCGCCGGCCGCCCTCACCCTCCTCGGGCCCCGCTGAGCCCGGGGATGCGGGGCCCTGCTTGCTTCGGCCGGGCGACGCGGCCCCGAGGGAGTGGCCGGGGCGGGCGCGCCAGGGGCCGGGAGCCGCGTGGGTCAGGGCATTCAGGAAGCAGGGGACAGGAGAAGGTCACGGGGAACCCCGCCCCGCCCCCAGCCCTGGTCAGCGCCGCGCGGGCGGCGGCGGGGGCGATGGTGCGGCGACCAAGGGAACAGGTGGGGCGGGGAAAATCTGATGGTGGTGGGTAGGGACCGGGCGGGGAGCAGTCGGTAGGCTCCGTGACATGGAGCATGAGGTTGTCGTCCCGATGTCCGCCGAGCTGGTGCGGCAGGCCTTGCAGGATCCTGCGCTGCTGGCGCGGAGTGTGCCGGGGCTGAGCACCGAGCCCGCCGCGGTCGGGGCCGGCTCGGCCGAGGAGATCAGCGGACGGCTGAAGCTGCGGATCGGCGGCTCCACGATCACGTACAAGGGCGTGCTGTCGCTGATCGAGGGCCGGGAGGGCGTGCTGACCGTGCTCGCCGAGGGCGAGGAGGCCCGGGGCAGCGGTGAGGTGACCGCCACCGTCCGGGTCAGCGTCGCGGACGGTGCCGAGGCCGGCACCGCGGCGATCCGCTTCACCGGTGACCTGAGCGCCACCGGTCGGCTGACCGAGTTCGACGAGGAGACCCTCGACACCACCGGCCGCCGCCTGCTGGACCGTTTCGCCGCCACGCTGGTCGCCCCGGGGGGCGAGCAGCCGCAGGAGCGGGAAGAGGGCCGGGAGGAGGACCGGGAGGCGGGCGACGAGGCCGCCGAGGCCGAGCCTCAGGCCGAGAGCGAGGCCGACGCCCAGGCCGAGGAGACCGAGGAGACCGAGGCCGGAACGGGCACCGACGCCGACGTGGTCTACCTGGAGGAGCACCAGGACCACCCCGGCGACGACCTGGACGACGACCTCTCCGACCTGATCGCCTTCTCCGACGCCGACGCCGAGCGCTTCGGTCTGCCCACCGGCTCCGGGGACGCCGACGAGGAGGACACGGACGAGGAGAACGACGTCGACGGCGAGGACGCCGTCGCCGAGGACCTTTCCGCCGAGCCGCTCTTCGCGTACGAGGAGGAGCCGGTGCTCACCGGCCCGGTGCGCCGCAGCATCGTCGGCCGGTCCGCCGAGGAGGTGGACCACGCCCCGCCGCGCGGCCCGTACGCCCCGGCCCTGCCCGCCCGCAGCGCGCGGGCCCGGGCGGCGTCCCGGTGGGGCGGCGAGGCCGGCGGGATCGTGGTGCCGGGCACCGGCGGCCGCAGCGCGGTGCCGTGGGTGATCGGCGGCTCGGTGGCCCTGCTGGGCGGTGCCGTGGTGCTGGTCAGGGCGCTGCGCCGGCGCTGAGCCCGGAGCGCCGGGTCCGTGCTCAGGGCCTAGACTGAACGCTCATGAGCAACGACCGCGACGCCCTGCTGGCACAGATCAAGGACAAGGCCGTCGTGCACGGCAAGGTCACCCTTTCCTCCGGCAAGGAGGCCGACTACTACGTCGACCTCCGCCGGATCACGCTGGACGGCGTGGCCGCCCCGCTGGTCGGCCGGGTGATGCTGGACGCGACCTCGCACCTGGACTACGACGCCGTCGGCGGGCTGACCCTGGGCGCCGACCCGGTGGCCACCTCGATGCTGCACGCCGCCGCCGCGCGCGGCCGGCAGCTGGACGCCTTCGTGGTCCGCAAGGCCGGCAAGGCGCACGGCCTCCAGCGCCGCATCGAGGGCCCCGAGGTGAAGGGCCGCCGGGTGCTGGCCGTCGAGGACACCTCCACCACCGGCGGCTCGGTGCTGACCGCCGTGGAGGCGCTGCGCGAGGCCGGCGCCGAGGTGGTCGGCGTCGCGGTGATCGTGGAGCGCGGCGGCGCGGGTGCCGTCGAGGCGCAGGGCCTGGAGTACGTGGCCGCGTACACCCTGGACGACCTGGGGCTCTGACCCCGGCCGCCCCTCGGAGGGCCGAGAACGACGGAGGGCCGGTCCTGTTTCACGTGAAACAGGACCGGCCCTCGCCGTGTCCACGGACGGACGCCCCACGGACGGACACTCCACCGACGGACGACCCTTCGACGGACGGCCCGCCGAAGGGCGCCCGGCCGGTGTCGCGCTCAGCCGCGCCGGTGCCGGCCGCTGCCGACCTGGGCGGCCGGGCTCTCGGCGTCGGCCCCGGCACCGCCCGCCCGCTTCTTCTTTCGCTCGCGCATGACCTCGACCAGGATCGGCGAGATCGACAGCAGGACGATCAGCAGCACCGCCGGGATCAGGTACTTGTCGATCACCGGGGCGAGCGCGTCGCCGAAGAAGTAGCCGATCAGCAGCATGGACTCGGTCCACAGCACGCCGCCGACCACGTTCCACAGGAAGAACGTCCGGGCGGGCATCTCCAGGGTGCCGGCGACCGGGTTCAGGAAGGTGCGGATGATCGGCATGAAGCGGGCCAGCACGACGGCCTTGCCCGCGCCGAACTTGTTGAAGTACTCCTCCGCCTTCACCACGTACTCGCGGCGGAAGATCTTCGACTCGGGCTTGTCGAACATCTTCGGCCCGACCTTGACCCCGATCAGGTGCCCCAACTGGGCGCCGGCGATCGCCGCGACCGGGCAGCCGATCAGCAGGACGGCGATCGGCAGCTTGGCGCCGTCGCCGAGCACCGAGGAGGCGGCGTTCGAGGCGGCGACACCCGCGAGGATCAGCAGTGAGTCACCGGGGAAGAAGAAGCCGACCAGCAGGCCGGTCTCCGCGAAGATGATCGCGATCAGCCCGATGGCGCCGAGGGACGAGATCAGGGATTTGGCGTCGAGGAGGTTGACGGCCAGCTGGTTGTAGTCCACGGGCGCAGGATAGCGGGCGCGCCTGACCGGCGACGGCTCCCGACCCCCCGCCCGGACCGCCCGGAGCCCGTCGCGCGCCCGCACCCCGTGGTGTTCCGCATGGCGGGCTCCTGCTGACCAGCGGGCACGAGTCTGGGAAGATGGCACGGGCGTCCGGTCCGCAACGGCACACCACCCTCATGGCCGTACCGCGGAGGTCGCCTCGAACGTGCCGGAGAGCCACCGCAACGCCGCGCGTCGGCGGGCCGGCACGGAGTCGTCACGAAGGCGTACACAGCGTCGGACAGCACCGTCCGTACGCCGCAACCCGACAGGAGCGGATCGCATGCCCATCGCAACTCCCGAGGTCTACAACGAGATGCTGGACCGGGCCAAGGCGGGCAAGTTCGCCTACCCGGCCATCAACGTCACCTCGTCGCAGACCCTGCACGCCGCGCTGCGTGGTTTCGCCGAGGCCGAGAGCGACGGCATCATCCAGATCTCGACCGGTGGCGCGGAGTTCCTGGGCGGCCAGCACAACAAGGACATGGTGACCGGCGCCGTCGCGCTCGCCGAGTTCGCCCACATCGTCGCCGCCAAGTACGACATCACGGTCGCGCTGCACACCGACCACTGCCCGAAGGACAAGCTGGACGGCTATGTCCGCCCGCTGCTGGCGGTCTCCGCCGAGCGCGTGGCCAAGGGCCAGGACCCGCTGTTCCAGTCGCACATGTGGGACGGCTCGGCCGAGACCCTCTCCGACAACCTGGCCATCGCCCAGGAGCTGCTGGCCCAGGCCGCCGCTGCCAAGATCATCCTTGAGGTCGAGATCACCCCGACCGGTGGCGAGGAGGACGGCGTCACCCACGAGATCAACGACGAGCTGTACACCACCGTCAACGACGCCGTGCGCACCGCCGAGGCGCTGGGCCTGGGCGAGAAGGGCCGCTACCTGCTGGCCGCCTCCTTCGGCAACGTGCACGGCGTCTACAAGCCGGGCAACGTCGTGCTGAAGCCGGAGCTGCTGCGCGAGCTCCAGGACGCGATCGGCAAGCAGTACGGCAAGACCGACCCGTTCGACTTCGTCTTCCACGGCGGCTCGGGCTCGACCGCCGAGGAGATCGCCACCGCGCTGGAGAACGGCGTCGTGAAGATGAACCTGGACACCGACACCCAGTACGCCTTCACCCGCCCGGTGGCCGGCCACATGTTCGCCAACTACGACGGCGTGCTGAAGGTCGACGGCGAGGTCGGCAAGAAGAGCACCTACGACCCGCGCACCTGGGGCAAGCTGGCCGAGGCCGGCATGGCCGCCCGCGTGCGCGAGGCCGCCGAGCAGCTGCGTTCGGCGGGCAAGCGCCTGAAGTGAGGCCCCCGCGCCCCGCATGAGGAACGGGTGCCCCCGGCGGTCCTCCGCCGGGGGCACCCGCACGTCCGGGTGTCCGCTCTCCGAGCCGTGGGGCTACTGCTTGAGCTCCGCGTACGCCTCCGCGCTGCTGTCCTTCAGGAACTGCCAGCAGCGGGCCTCCTCCTCGGTCTCCTTGATCGCGCCGGCCGCCCGCGCGAGCGCCGCCAGGCAGCGCAGGAAGCCGCGGTTGCCGCGGTGCTCCCACGGCACCGGGCCGTGGCCCTTCCAGCCGTTGCGCCGCAGCGCGTCCAGGCCCCGGTGGTAGCCGGTACGGGCGTAGGCGTACGACTCGACGTACCGGCCGGCCGTGTAGGCGTCGTCGGCGAGCATGGCCCAGGCCAGACAGAAGGCCGGGAACTCGGCCGCCACCTGGGTCGGGGAGGCCGACTCCTCCGCCAGCATCCGGTAGGGCCGCTCCTCCTCCGGGAGGAGGGTCGGTTCGGGGCCGTCGAGAAGGTTCCTGTGAATCGCCATGCCCTGAAGTCTGCCACCCGAGACGCAGGGGTCAACCGGCGTCCCGGAACGGACCTCCCTCCCCAGCGCCCCCGCGCCGCATACCAGGTATGTAGACATTCACCCGTTCGCCATGCCAGTGTGAAGATCATGTCCGCAGCCCGATCGGTCGGCAGGCGGGTCGCACCGCCCAGGAAGAAGGGCGGCAGCCGACGCCGCCGACCGCGCCGGAGGTTCGGTCCTGGCATGCTCACGGCGCTGGCGCTCTCCCTACTGGTGCTGGGCGCCGCGGCGGTCATGCTGAACCGCTCCCCGGGGACCCCGGCCGCCGCCCCGAGCACCCAGGCGCGGGTCGCCCCGCCGGCCGAACAGGCCTCCGTGGAGTCGCAGGCGCCCGTCCAGGCCCCGCCGAGCCCGACGCCCACGCCGACACCTACGCCGACGCCCACTCCCACCCCGACGCCGACCGGACCGGACCCCGGCCCCACCAAGGGCGCGGGCACCTTCACCATCGCCCCCGCCACCGCCAAGGCGGTCGGACAGGGCAACATCCGCCGCTACCGGGTCGAGGTCGAGGACGGCATCGGGATCGACGCGGCGGCGGCCGCCGCCCAGATCCACGGCATCCTCGGCGACAAGCGAGGCTGGACCAGCGACCGCAGGAACGGCTTCCAGCTGACCGCCGGCGGCTCGTACGACTTCACCGTGAAGATCGCCTCCCCGGCCACGGTGGACCGGATCTGCGGCGCCTCCGGTCTGGACACCCACGGCGAGGTCAACTGCAACGTCGGCAACCAGGTGCTCGTCAACTCCAAGCGCTGGAACACCGGCTCACCCCAGTTCAGCGGACCGCTGGACGACTACCGGGCGCTGATCGTCAACCACGAGGTGGGCCACCGGATCGGCCACGGGCACGAGACCTGCCCCGGGGACGGCAAGCCCGCGCCCGCGATGATGCAGCAGATCTACGGCCTCAAGGGCTGCACGCCCAACGCCTGGCCGTACTCGGCGGAGGGCACGTACCTGAGCGGGCCGTCCGTCCCCTGAGGGACCGACGGGACCCCGATGCGCCGACCAGGCACCTGAGACACCGACCGGGCCCCTGATACACCGGCCAGGTCCCTGAGACCGACCGGGCCCCCGGGCCACCGGCCGGGCTACCCGAACACCGGCAGGTACGCCCGCAGGTCGCTGCGCTCCCCCGAGGCGGACACCGCGGCCGCCTCCACCGAGGCCGCCCAGTCGGCCCGGCCGGTGGCCAGCCGGATCCAGGTCAGCGGGTCGGTCTCCACCACGTTGGGCGGGGTGCCCCGGGTGTGCTTCGGCCCGGGCACGGCCTGGACGACCGCGTACGGCGGGACCCGCAGCTCGACCGCGCCGCCGGGGGCGCGGTCGGCGAAGGCGTCGGCCAGCATCCGGGTGACGGCGGCGAGGGCCTGGCGGTCGTGCGGGAAGCCCTCCCGACCGAGCGCGTCGGCCAGGTCGTCGGCGTGCACCACGGCCTCGACCAGCCTGGTCACCAGGTAGTCGGTCAGGAGGATCCGCCGGCCGACCACGACGGCGGTGGCCTCCGGGCCCTCCCCGGCCGGCCGGTCGAGCACCGCCCGGACGGCGTCGAGCGAGCGGTCGACCGCCGCGACCACCTCCGCGAGCGGGCCGGCGAACCCGGCCGCCGCGTGCTCCGTCACCGCCTCGTCGACGGCCCCGGCCATCGTCCTGCTCAGCTCCGCGTAGCCCGCCAGCGAGAGCACCGGCCCGTCCGGTGCCGGGGCGTCCAGCGCGGCCGGCAGCCGGCCCAGCGCCAGGCTCAGGTGCGCCAGCAACTCCCTTACCCGCCAGGTGCCGAGACGGGTCGGCCGCTCCAACTCGTCCGCGGTGAGGCCGTGGACGGCGGTGTGGAGCGCCTCGGTCTGGGCCGCCAGCGCGGCGCGGACCTTCTGCGGCTGGTACGTACGGGACTTGGCAGGCATGGACCCCAACATACGCCCGGGGGAGGACGGTTGGCGGAAACGCCGAGGGGCGGACGGTCCGGAAGGAACCGTCCGCCCCTCGGGCCGAGCCGAGCGTCAGCCCAGCAGGGCCTCGATGACGCCGGTGTGGGCGTCCCTCAGCTCCGCCAGCGAGACGCTGAACTGGCCCTGGACGTCCAGGCTGTCGCCGTCCACGACACCGATCCGGGTGGCCGGCAGGCCCCGCGCGGTGCACATGTCGTTGAACCGGAGCTCCTCGCTGCGCGGCACCGCCACGACGGCGCGGCCGGCCGACTCCGAGAACAGCAGCACGAACGGGTCCTGGCCCTCGGGCACGACGATCCGCGCGCCGTGGCCGCCCTTGAGGCAGCTCTCCACCAGCGCCTGGCCGAGACCGCCGTCGGACAGGTCGTGCGCGGCGTCGATCATGCCGTCGCGCGAGGCGGCGATCAGGATCTCGCCGAGCAGCCGCTCGCGCTCCAGGTCCACCTTGGGCGGCAGGCCGCCGAGGTGGTCGTGGACGGCCTGCGACCAGGCCGAGCCGCCGAGCTCGTCCGCCGTGTCGCCGAGCAGGTAGAGCAGCTGCCCCTCCTCGGCGAAGGCCACCGGGGTGCGCCGGGTGACGTCGTCGATGACGCCGAGCACCGCGACCACCGGGGTCGGGTGGATGGCGACGTCACCGGTCTGGTTGTACAGCGAGACGTTGCCGCCGGTGACCGGGGTGCCGAGCACCAGGCAGGCGTCGGCCAGACCGCGGGTGGCCTCGGCGAACTGCCACATCACGTCCGGGTCCTCGGGGGAGCCGAAGTTGAGGCAGTCGGAGACGGCGAGCGGCTTGGCGCCGCCGGCCGCGACGTTGCGGTACGCCTCGGCCAGGGCCAGCTGGGCGCCGGTGTACGGGTCCAGCTTGGCGAAGCGGCCGTTGCCGTCGGTGGCGACCGAGACGCCGAGGTTGGTCTCCTCGTCGATCCGGATCATGCCCGAGTCCTCGCCGGAGGCGAGCACGGTGTTGCCGAGCACGTAGCGGTCGTACTGGTCGGTGATCCAGGACTTGGAGGCCTGGTTCGGGTGGCTCGCGACCTTCAGCAGGTCGGCCTTGAGGCCCTCGCCGGTGGTCGGGCGGGCCAGCCGCTCGGCGGTCGGGGCGTCGGCCTGGAGCGCGTCCTGCCAGCTCGGGCGGGCGTACGGGCGCTGGTAGGTCGGGCCCTCGTGGGCGACGGTGCGCGGCGGGACGTCCACCACGAGCTCGCCGTGCCAGAAGATCTCCAGGCGCTCGCCGTCGGTCACCTCACCGATGACGTTGGCGATGACGTCCCACTTCTCGCAGATCTCCAGGAAGCGGTCGACCTTGTCGGGCTCCACGATCGCGCACATGCGCTCCTGCGACTCGCTCATGAGGATCTCCTCCGGCGAGAGCGTGTGGTCGCGCAGGTGCACGGTGTCGAGCTCGATCCGCATGCCACCGGAACCGGCCGAGGCCAGCTCGCTGGTGGCGCAGGACAGACCGGCGCCGCCGAGGTCCTGGATGCCCTTGACGAGCTTCTCCCGGAAGATCTCCAGGGTGCACTCGATCAGGAGCTTCTCCTGGAACGGGTCGCCGACCTGGACGGCCGGGCGCTTGGCCGGCTTGGTGTCGTCGAAGGTCTCGGAGGCCAGCACCGAGACGCCGCCGATGCCGTCGCCGCCGGTGCGGGCGCCGTACAGGATGACCTTGTTGCCGGCGCCGGAGGCCTGCGCGAGGTGGATGTCCTCGTGCTTCATGACGCCCACGCACAGCGCGTTGACCAGCGGGTTGCCCTGGTAGCAGGAGTCGAAGACGACCTCGCCGCCGATGTTCGGCAGGCCCAGGCAGTTGCCGTAGCCGCCGATGCCGGCGACGATCCCGGGCAGCACGCGCCGGGTGTCCGGGTGGTCGGCCGCACCGAAGCGCAGCGGGTCCATCACGGCGACCGGGCGGGCGCCCATCGCCAGGATGTCGCGCACGATGCCGCCGATGCCGGTGGCCGCGCCCTGGTAGGGCTCGATGTACGACGGGTGGTTGTGCGACTCGACCTTGAAGGTGACCGCGTAACCCTGGCCGACGTCGACCACACCGGCGTTCTCGCCGATGCCGACGAGCATCGCGTCCGAATCCGGCTTCTTCTCGCCGAACTGCTTCAGGTGGACCTTGCTGCTCTTGTACGAACAGTGCTCCGACCACATGACCGAGTACATGGCGAGTTCGGCGCCGGTCGGGCGGCGGCCGAGGATCTCCCGGATGCGCGCGTACTCGTCCTCCTTGAGGCCGAGTTCGGCCCAGGGCTGGGCGGCGTCCGGGGTCTGCTCGGCGTTCTTGACGGTGTCGAGGCTCATCAGGCGTTCACCAGCTGCTTCAGGACGGAAGTGAAGAAGCCCAGGCCCTCGGTGGTCGGACCGGTGAGCGGCTCCACCGCGTGCTCCGGGTGCGGCATCAGGCCGACGACATTGCCGGCGGCGTTGGTGATGCCGGCGATGTCGCGGTACGAACCGTTCGGGTTGACGTCGAGGTAACGGGCGACGACCCGGCCCTCCGCCTCCAGTTCGTCCAGCACCCGCTCGTCGGCGACGAAGCGGCCCTCGCCGTTCTTCAGCGGGACGACGATTTCCTGGCCCGCCGAGTAATCCCCGGTCCAGGCGGTGCCGGCGTTCTCGATGCGCAGCTTCTGGTCGCGGCAGATGAAGTGCAGCGAGTCGTTCCGGTGGAGCGCGCCGGGCAGCAGGTGCGATTCGCAGAGCACCTGGAAGCCGTTGCAGATACCGAGCACCGGCATTCCGAGCTTCGCCTGCTCGATGACGGTCTCCATCACCGGCGAGAAGCGGGAGATCGCACCGCAGCGCAGATAGTCGCCGTAACTGAATCCGCCCGGCAGGACGACGGCGTCGACCTGGTGGAGATCCTTGTCACGGTGCCAGAGGGCGACCGGCTCGGCGCCGGCGAGACGGACCGCCCGCCGGGCGTCGCGGTCGTCGAGGGAGCCCGGGAAAGTGACGACGCCGACGCGGGTGGTCACTTGCCCTCCTCCTCGACCCGGACGGTGAAGTCCTCGATCACGGTGTTGGCGAGAAAGGTCTCGGCGGCTTCGCGGATACGGGCGAGCGCCGCGTCGTCGACCGGGCCCTCCACATCCAGCTCGAAACGCTTGCCCTGGCGGACGTCGGCGATCCCGGTGAATCCGAGACGGGGCAGTGCGCGCTGCACCGCCTGTCCCTGGGGGTCGAGGATCTCCGGCTTGAGCATGACGTCGACTACGACGCGTGCCACTGGCACTCCCGGTGGTGTCTTCGGTGAGGCGGGGGAACTCCAGACTACCGGTGGTTTCGGGCGGGATTGCTGGCCGGGCATAGCGACGCGCGTAGACCCAGACCCCTTACACGGCAAGGGATCCAGCGCCCTGACCCCCCGTCGAACCCGTCCGGTTTCCGCGGAATCGACGCCCGGAACGACCGTCGGAACGGCACTCGGAACGATCCCGCCCGGAGAACACCCGAATACGGCACTTGGGGACAGATCCGCCCGTCCCGCACATCGGTATCCGGCACACCCGACGAAGACTCGTGAATATCCGGAAAAGAATGCCGAACTCTTCGATTTCGACCCCCTTCGGGTGCAGAATAGGGCCACCTGTCGCGGCAAGTGCTGCGTATCAGGCGGGCCACCGGGTCCGCCCGTACGTGCTTGCGCGAGTTGGTGCACATCAGGCCTCGGTACCCCCTCGGACCGGCGGCCGAATTGCCCGAGAGGATTGACACCCATGGCTCAGCGTGTAGTTGTCACGCTCTCCGACGACCTGGACGGCGGCGCCGCCGCGGAAACCGTCCACTTCGGCGTCGACGGGAAGTCGTACGAGATCGACCTGTCCGTGGACAACGCGGAAAAGCTGCGGGAGGCCCTCGCTCCGTTCGTCGCCGCCGGCCGCCGGCAGAGCCGCACCGGAAAGTCGTTCCGCCGCACCGCCCTCACTCCGGACCCGGCCGCGGTCCGCGCCTGGGCGCTGTCCCGCGGGATGGAACTGCCGGCCCGGGGCCGCATCCCCAAGCACGTGTACGAGGCGTTCGCCGAGGCGAACTGAGCCCCGCGGGCTCCGTACCCGGTCGCCCCTCCCGCCCGGACCGAGGGGTGGGGCGACCACCCCGAAAGATGCTGTAGAGTATTCCTCGTCGCCGCAACGGAGAGATCCGGAGAGGCGGCGGGTGCCCCACCAGGCACCACGCGGACGTGGCTCAGTTGGTAGAGCATCACCTTGCCAAGGTGAGGGTCGCGAGTTCGAATCTCGTCGTCCGCTCGCAGTGCGCGAGCACAGCACAACTCAATAGTCAGACCTGCGGACGTGGCTCAGTTGGTAGAGCATCACCTTGCCAAGGTGAGGGTCGCGAGTTCGAATCTCGTCGTCCGCTCCGATACGAAGGGCCCCCTCGAACGAGGGGGCCCTTCGGCATTCCCGCCGGCGACCGCGATATCCACCCATGACATTTGTCATCGCCGACCCGTGGATACCCACCGCCATGTCATGACGGCCCGCACTGCCCGCGCGGCCCGGTCGGCGGAAGGCTTGGGGCATGGAAACGAGCCGGACCCCCCGCCCCAGCGAAGACGTGATCGAGGTCACCGACCTGCACCGCCACTACGGCGGCGCCACCTCCGGGTACCACGCCGTACGCGGCGTGGACCTCACCGTGCACCGCGGCGAGCTGTTCGCCCTGCTGGGCACCAACGGGGCCGGCAAGACCTCCACCATGGAGGTCATCGAGGGCCTGGCCGCGCCCACCGGCGGCACCGTCCGGGTGCTCGGCCGGGACCCGTACAAGGAGCGGGCCGCCGTCCGCCCGCGGATCGGCGTCATGCTCCAGGAGGGCGGCTTCCCCGGCGAGCTCACCGCCGCCGAGACCGGCCGCGTCTGGGCCGGGATGACCAGCGGCGCCCGCCCGGTCGCGGAGGCGCTGGAGCTGGTCGGCCTCGGCCACCGGGCGAACGTCCGGGTCAAGCAGCTGTCCGGCGGCGAGAAGCGCCGGCTGGACCTCGCGATGGCCCTGCTCGGCCGCCCCGAGGTGCTCTTCCTGGACGAGCCCAGCACCGGCCTCGACCCGGAGGCGCGCGCCGCCGTCTGGCAGCTGGTGCGCGAGCTGCGCGCCCAGGGCACCACGGTGCTGCTCACCACCCACTACCTGGAGGAGGCCGAGGAGCTGGCCGACCGGCTGGCCATCATGCACGGCGGCCGGGTCGTCACCGCCGGCACCGTCGCCGAGGTGATCGCCGGACGGCCCTCCCGGATCAGCTTCCGGCTGCCCGAGTTCGCCGGGGCCTCCCTGCCCGTCCTGACCGGGGCCGAGCTCTCCGTCGACGGCGGCAAGGTCACCGTGCAGACCCTCGCCCTCCAGGACACCCTGACCGACCTGCTCGGCTGGGCCCGCCACCACGGCGTCGCGCTCGGCGCCCTGGACGCCCGGAGCGCCTCGCTGGAGGAGGCCTTCCTCGCGATCGCCTCCGAGGCCGCCCACCGGAACCCGCCGAAGGCGCCCGCCGCCGCCACCCGTCCCGCCCGCCGCCGCCTGATCGGATCCGCCCGATGACCACCGCCGCCACCCTCACCGCCGGCCCGGAGAGCACCACCGGTCCGAAGAGCACCACCGTCCGCCGGCTGCTCGCCCTCGGCCGGGCCGAGGCCACCCTGCTGCTGCGCAACCGCACGGCGCTGTTCACCGCCCTCCTGCTGCCGCTGATCCTGATCTTCACCCTGAAGAGCACGCTCTCCCAGCAGGCCGAGTCCAACCCCGGGCTGGACGTCGACTCGCTGCTGGTCTACGGCTCGGTCGGGATGATCCTGGCCTTCGTCGTGTACTACAACCTGACCGCCGCGTACGTCGGGCGGCGCGGTGAGCTGGTCCTCAAGCGGCTGCGCACCGGAGAGGCCCGGGACCTGGAGATCCTGCTCGGCACCGCCGTCCCCTCGCTCACCCTCGGCCTGCTGATGGCCGCCCTGATCGGGGTCGGCGGCAGCCTCGGCCTGCACCTGGCCGTGCCGGTCAACCCGCTGCTGATGCTGATCGGCCTGCTGCTGGTGCTGGCCACCATGATCGCCCTGGCCGCGCTGTCCAGCGCCTTCACCAAGACCGTCGAGAGCGCGGGCATCACCACCCTGCCGGTCATGCTGGTCATGCAGCTGGGCTCCGGCCTGTTCATCCCGCTGGAGGTCATGCCCGAGCAGCTGGCCGACATCTGCCGCCTGCTGCCGACCACCCCGGCCTTCCAGCTGATCCGCGTCGGCTGGTTCGGCACCGACGGCTCGGCCGCGGCGACCGGCTTCGCCGGCTCCTGGGGCGCCGCCGCCCCGCACCTGGTCACCGGGACCATCTGGCTGGGCCTGGCGGTCTGGGGCGCGGTCCGCTACTTCCGCTGGGAGCCGCGTCGCTGAGGCTCTGTTCGAAGCAAGAACAGTAATCCGAAGGACCGCCCCCAGATTGGCCTCTGATATGAAGGCAGCGAGCAGGATCGTGGTCGAACTGGGGGCGGAAGAATTGAGAATGCGGTCACCGCGCAGCAGCTGGGCTGGTTTGAGCAAGCCCCAGCGCACCGAGCTGTACTTCCGCTGGTCGCTCTACTCCCTGCCGCTGCTGCTGCTCCCGATCACGCTGCTCGCCGTCGGAGCCCGGGCCGAGCTGCCGGACTCCGTCGGATCGGTCCGGATCGCCCTGCTGGTCGCGCTCGCCGGGACACTGCTGGGCCTGCGGGCCTGCCGCACCTCGCTCGACCACTACCTGAAGCGCCCCACCGACCACCTGCGATGGCTGGCCGCCAACGGCGCCTTCGCGGTGGCCGGCTCCTGGGCCGTCCTGCTGACCGGACCGGACGCCGGCGGGGCGGACGGCCCGCACGGGACGGCGTTCGCCTCCACGGTCTGCTCCCTCCTGATCGCCATGGCCTTCGGACCGGCGTCCATCGGGCTGTCGCTGCCCCGGGCGTCGCTCGCCGCCGTCGGCGGACTGCTGATGGTGGCCCCGGCGCTGGTGCTGGCCGGGTACGGGGTCGCCCACACCGCGGGGCTGCTGGTCGGCACCCTGGTCATGCTGCCCGTCCTCGGCGGGACCTGCCGCAGCTTCGCCTGGCTGACCGCGGCGGTCTGGGAGCTGGACGCCGCCCGCGAGGCGCAGTCCCGGCTGGCCGTCGCCGAGGAGCGGCTGCGCTTCTCCCGCGACCTGCACGACGTGATGGGCCGCAACCTCACCACCATCGCGCTGAAGAGCGAGCTCGCCGTCCAGCTGGCCCGCCGGGGGCGCGAGGAGGCCGCCGACCAGATGGCCGAGGTGCAGAAGATCGCCCAGGAGTCGCAGCGCGAGGTCCGGGACGTCATCCGCGGCTACCGCACCGCCGACCTGCACGCCGAGGCGATCGGCGCCCGGGCGGTGCTGCGCTCGGCCGACGTCGCCTGCGAGATCGACCTCGGCGAGGACGCCGACCGGCTGCCGGCCGCGGTGCAGTCCGTGCTCGGCTGGGTGATCCGCGAGGCCACCACCAACGTGCTGCGGCACAGCGAGGCCGACCGCTGCCTGATCCGGCTGCGGACCGAGGACGGACGGGCCGTGCTGGAGCTGGAGAATGACGGGGTGCCCGCCGTGCCCTTCCCCTCCCAGGGCAGCGGCACCGGGCTGCGCGGCCTGCGCGAGCGGCTCGCCGTCCACGACGGCGAGCTGACCGTCCCGACCGTCGAGGCGGGCGTCTTCCGGATGCTCGCCACCGTCCCGCTCCCCCGCTGAGCAAGCTTCCGCTGAGGAAGGAAGGCGCCCGATGACCGAGAACGCCGTGCCCGTCCGCGTCCTGCTCGCCGACGACGAGCACCTGATCCGGGGCGCGCTGGCCGCGCTGCTCTCGCTGGAGGACGACATCGAGGTGGTCGCCCAGGCCGGCTCCGGCACGGAGGCCCTGGCGATGGCGCAGGCGCACCGCCCGGACGTCGCGGTGCTGGACCTCCAGATGCCGGGCAAGGACGGCATCGAGGTGGCCGCCCAGCTGCGGCTGCTGCTGCCGGACTGCCGCTGCATGATCGTCACCGGCCACGGCCGCCCGGGCTACCTGAAGCGGGCGCTGGAGGTCGGGGTGCGCGGCTTCCTGCCGAAGACCGTCTCGGCGGCGGACCTGGCCGGCATCATCCGCACCGTGCGCTCCGGCGGCCGGTACGTGGACCCGGAGCTGGCGGCGGACGCGATCAGCGCCGGGGAGACCCCGCTGACCCCGCGCGAGACGGACGTCCTGGAGCTGGCCGCCGACGGCACCCCGATCGCGGAGATCGCCGAGCGGGCCGCGCTGTCCCAGGGCACCGTCCGCAACTACCTGTCCTCGGCGGCCACCAAGCTGGGCGCGGAGAACCGGCACGCGGCGGTGCGGATCGCCCGCGAGCACGGCTGGATCTAGCGGCGCGTCCGGCAGGTCTCGCCGGATGCGCGACGCGGACCGTCAGACCGAGCCCCAGCGCTCGCGGGCGTCGCGGAACGCGTCAGGCCCAGCTGGTGCCGGTCAGCCGCTCGTAGACCTCGATGTACTTGGCGCGGGTCCGCTCGACCACCTCGTCCGGAAGCGCCGGCGGCGGCTCCTCGCCGTGGCGGTCCCAGCCGGAGGCCGGGGAGACCAGCCAGTCGCGGATCAGCTGCTTGTCGAAGGACGACTGCGAGCGGCCCGGCCGGTACTCGTCGGCGGGCCAGTAGCGGGAGGAGTCCGGGGTGAGCACCTCGTCGCCGATCACCAGCTCGCCGTCCAGCAGGCCGAACTCGAACTTGGTGTCGGCCAGGATGATGCCGCGCTCGCGGGCGATGTCCCGGGCCCGGGAGTAGACGTCCAGGGTGGTGCGGCGCAGCCGGGCGGCGAGGTCGGCGCCGATCCGGCGGGCGGTCTCCTCGTAGGAGACGTTCTCGTCGTGCTCGCCGACCTCGGCCTTGAGCGCCGGGGTGTAGATCGGGGCGGGCAGCTCGGAGCTGTTCTCCAGGCCCTCCGGCAGCGCGATGCCGCAGACCGTGCGGCTCTCGTTGTACTCGGCCAGGCCGGAGCCGGCCAGGTAGCCGCGGGCGACCGCCTCGACCGGGACCATCTCCAGGCTCCGGCAGAGCAGCGTGCGGCCCTTCCAGTCGGCCGGGGCACCGGCCGGGACCTCGGCGGAGATCACGTGGTTGGGGACGATGTCGGCGATCCGCTCGAACCACCACAGCGACAGCTGGGTGAGGATGCGGCCCTTGTCGGGGATCTCGTTCGGGAGCACCCAGTCGTGGGCGGACGTCCGGTCGCTGGCGACCATGACCAGGTCGCCCGACTCGGTGCGGTAGAGGTCGCGCACCTTGCCGGTGTGCAGGTGGACCAGGCCGGGTACCTGGACCGGCTCGGGCTTGGTGACAAATCCGCTCAAGGTGTTCAGTCCTCAGGGGTCGTTCACGGGCGGGGGCACCGCGAAAGGGGAGGTCACTGCCCCCGCAGTCTTTCACGACCGTCGCACGCTAGTTCTTGCAGAGCCGGTCCAGCAGGTTGGCGGTGGCCCGCTGGATCCGCTCGTCGGTCAGTCCGGGGCGGCCCAGCGCGGGCGACCAGGCGAAGGTGCCGGCCGCGAAGACGTACGCCCCGCTGGGCGCCCGGTAGAGCGAGGTCTCCTGGTAGCGGGTGCGGCCGACCGGGTCCTGGTAGGGCGAGTGCGCCAGCAGCACCCGCTCGACGTGGTCGGGCAGCGCCACCTTGGGGTAGTACCGGTCGGCCTCGCCGGCCACCAGTCCGGGCAGCTCGTCGCCCTCCTGGAGCCCCGTCCCGTCCCAGAGCCAGTGCGCGGTGTGCCGGGCCACCAGCGGGACGGGTGCGGCGACCCGCCCCGAGTACTGGAGCCCGAGCAGGTGCTGTTCGGGCTCCCCGGCGTCCCGCCACAGCGCGCTGGCCGCGCCGGGCGCCCCGGCGGCCGGGCTGCCGGGGCGGACCTTCTGCCGCTTGCGGCAGTTGAGCAGCCGGTTGGGCTCGCCGGAGGCGGCGGCGCTCAGCTCGACCCGCCAGTACATGGTGTTGGCGGAGAGGAACACCAGCGAGGTGCCGGTGTCCCGGGCCCGCTCGGCGGCCCGGCGCATCGGCTCGGACCAGTACTCGTCGTGGCCGGGGAAGACCAGCGCCCGGTGCCGGGACGGGTCCACCAGGCCGGCGTGCAGGTCGGTGGCGGTGGCGTACGAGAGGTCGTAGCCGAAGCGCTCGGCCCAGCGGATGAAGTCGTAGGCGTGGCCGACGTGCAGCGGCAGCCCGGCGGTGGCGTGCGGGCGGTCGAAGGAGACGGTGACGGCCGCCTCCGGTTCGCCGACCAGGCCGCCGCAGCCGTCCCAGGCGTGGTAGAGGCTGGCGCCGGTGCGGCCGTCCTCGGGGAACAGGTTGTACGCCTGCCACGTCACGTCCGGGAGCACCAGCAGCAGTTCGGCGGCGCGCCCCTGCCCCTCGCAGTCCCGGACGGTGAACGGGATGTGGCTGCGGTGCAGCATGTCCGCGGTGGTCAGCACGGCGACGTACGAGCCGGGCTTCCAGTGCGGCGGGATCTGGAGCCGCCAGGAGTGCCACCAGTGGTGGCAGGAGACCGTGCGGTCGACCACCAGCGGGGCGGGCTGGGCAAGGCCGGCGATGTGCGGGGTGGAGGTCATGAAGCGGGCGCCGTCGCCGCCGTAGTGGCCGATCCGGTAGACGTCCACGGTGAACTCGCGGGGCGGGTTGACGGTGACCCGGAAGTCCACCGAGCCGCCGGGGCGGACCACTCCGGCCGAGGCGAAGCCCTTGATCTGCTGGTCCACGTCGTTGGCGCCCTGCGGGGTGCCGACCGGCGGCTTGAGCCGGGTGCCGACGGCCAGCGGCTGCTGGCCGGGCGCGTCCACCGAGACGTACCAGGGCACGGCGCCCTCGGCCAGGTACTGGTCGGGGCTGCGCAGCCAGGGCAGCGGGCCCTGGCCGAACGGGTCGGAGACGCTGTAGGCGTGCGTGCCCGACTCCCAGCGACGGTTGAGTTCGGTCCTCACGCGCCCCTCCCAGGTGCACTTCCGCCCGGGGTTGGCACGTGCCCCCCGGATGTGCGTGCGGTCTAATACACCACAGAGTGCAGGCGTTGCGTCACCCTCCGGAGGCAATTGGCGCGGGGAATCTCGCGCGCCTCCCGGAGAGGGCCTCCGGCCTGCGAAGACGCCCGGCGGCCGACCGGATCGGGGGCGCGCACAGCAGCACCGTGCGCCCTCCTGGAACGCCCGGGACGTCAGAGGCGCACGGGTTTCTCCAACCGGACGTCGGCGGCGTCGAGCCAGGCGCGCAGCGGTCCGTCCTGGCCCTGCTCGACGGCCTGGGCGACCGGGCCGGCCAGGTCGGTGCGGCGGACCTCGCCGAGCAGCAGCACCGGGCCGTCCAGCCAGTCCAGGCCGGGGGCGCCGGCGGCGGTGTCCACGGCCGCGCAGCAGACCATCGCGGTGACGTGGTCGACCAGCAGGTCGCGGCCGCTGCGGGCGGGCTCCAGCAGCGGGGCCGGGGCGGTGGTGCGGGCCAGTTGGGCGGCGAGCGCGGCGGCCAGCACCTCACCGTCGCCGTCGGCGAGCCGGCCCAGCAGCCGGGTGAGGGTCGGGGCGCCGGGGCGGGACTGCGGGGCGAGCCGGTCCAGGGCGCTCTGGAGGGTGGCGGCGCCCGCCCGCCAGCCGGCGTCCACCACCTCGGCCGGGTAGTCGGCCCACTCCAGCTCGTGCCAGCCGCCGGCCGCCGGGCGGCCGAAGAACAGGTCGGCGGCGAGCCGGGAGACCGCCCGGTCGACGTCGCCGGGCTGCTCCAGCAGGTCGCAGGCGGGTCGGTCGCCGAGGCGGCTGCCGTAGCCGTCGGCCAGCCGGTCGCGGCGGGAGAGTTCGGTGAGGGCGGCGACCACGCCGGCGTTGAGGTGGGCCGGGTGGCGGCCGAGCCGCCAGGCGGGCAGCGCGACCCGGGTGAGCAGCCGGTCCCATCCGGCGTAGGCGAGGCCGACCTGCTCCTGGGCGGCGATCCGCAGGCCGTAGTCGACCGTCCTGGCCTGCTCGGAGGCCCAGCTCGCGACCGAGCGCTCCAGCTCGGCGGAGTGGCCGCGGCAGGCACCGAGCAGGCGGCGGGTGATCCGGCGGGTGATCCGGTCGGCGAGCGCGGCCGGACCGCGCCGGGGCGGCCCGGGCGGCGCGGCCAGGACTGCGCCGCCGAGGCCGGGGGCGGTGCCGCCGCCGGAGTCCAGGCAGGCGTCCAGGGTGCGCAGGAAGCGACGGGCGGCGGCGATCTCCGGGTCGGCGGAGGCGGCGGTGCCGGCCACCACCGGGGCGAGCAGGGCGCGCAGTTCGCCGGAGCGCATCCACCACAGGAAGGGCGAGCCGATCACCAGGACGGGGCCGGGGGGCTCGGCGCCCGGGCGCAGCGGGTGCGGTCGGCCGCCGGGCTTCGGCGGAGCCGTCCGGCGGTCCGCCGGGACGTCCTCCAGCCAGCTGTCGCAGTCCGGGGTGAGGGCGACGGCGGAGGGGGCGGGCACGTCCAGCCGGTCGGCCAGTTCGTCGATCAGCCGGTACAGCTCGGGGGCCTCGGCGCGGTCCAGCGGGACGGCCGGGGTGGACGGCGGAACGGCCCGGTGCAGGGCCCGGGCGGTGAGCCCGGCCACCAGCAGGGTCAGGGCGGCGACGGCGCAGACCGCCCAACGGGCGGCGTCCCAGCCGGCCGCGTCGGCGGCGCCGGGCGCGCCGATCCGGCCGGTGAACCGGCCCGCGAGCAGGACCACCGCGATGGCGGCGGGCAGGGCGGCGGCGGCCCGGGCGAGGCCTCGGACCCGTAGGACCGCCTGAGCGTGAGCGCGCGCGAGGTCGACTGCGGCCATACGGTGCGGCACCCCCTTCGGAGCCCTCCGGCGCCCGGCTTCGGGCCCCTGAGCCGACTCGAAACGATCAGTTCCGACCGGGAAGCGGAGGTGTCCGATCCCCGGTAGTGCATGCTGCGTGGCGCTACTGACATTTTCGACGCCCCGGTCCGGGTGGGCGTTCCGGATCGTCCCGGTTTCCACTCGTCCCGGTGACACCGCCCCGGTGGTCCGGTGACGCCGCCGGACGGCGGCGACCGGTCCGGTGCGAAGCACCCGGACGACCGCCTGGCCGGTCGCCGTCCAGCATCCCCCCGTGGGAGCACCGCTACCCGGCGGCGACCCCGGCGCACGGGCCCCGCGCACCGCGATCCAGCGCACCATAAGGCCGGGCAGCGGGTTACGTCAGCCGGATGCGGGTGCTGTCACCCGATGGGCTGGAATCCGTCGACCGAACGGTGTGTCCCCCGCCGCGGCCGCTCCGGCCCCGAAACGCCGGTGGGGCTGCGGCCATGGGGTTGACCGGCGCACGCCGGCTCCGCCCGGCCCGGGCTCCGGGGCCCGCCGGCCCGGGCCGCCACGCGCCGCGGCCCCCGTGCGAGGGGTTCGCACGGGGGCCGCGGGGTGCGGGAGGCGGGGCCTCTCAGCCGATGGCCGCCTTCGCCGCGATGTCGGTGCGGTGCTGACCGCCCCGGAGCGAGATCCGGTCCACGGCGGCGTACGCGCGCTCGCGCGCCTCGGCGAGGTCGGCGCCGGTCGCGGTGACCGACAGGACGCGGCCGCCGGCGCTCAGCACCCGGCCGTCCTCGCCCGCCTTCGTCCCGGCGTGCAGCACGAACGCGGTGCCGTCCGCCTCGGCCTCGGCCAGGCCCTCGATCGGGTCGCCGGTGCGCGGGGCGGCCGGGTAGCCCTCGGAGGCGACGACCACGGTGACGGCCGCGCCCTCGTCCCAGCGCAGCGGCTCCAGCTGGTCCAGGGTGCCGTTGGCGGCGGCCAGCAGCACGCCCGCCAGCGGGGTGCGCAGCCGGGCCAGCACGACCTGGGTCTCCGGGTCACCGAAGCGGGCGTTGAACTCGATCACCCGGGTGCCGCGCGAGGTGAGCGCCAGACCCGCGTACAGCAGGCCGGAGAACTCGGCGCCGCGGCGGCGCAGCTCGTCCACGGTCGGCTGGAGGACGGTCTCCAGGACCTCCTCGACCAGCCCGGCCGGCGCCCACGGCAGCGGCGAGTAGGCGCCCATGCCGCCGGTGTTGGGGCCCTCGTCGCCGTCCAGCGCGCGCTTGAAGTCCTGGGCGGGCTGGAGCGGGACGACGGTGGTGCCGTCGGTGATCGCGAACAGCGAGACCTCGGGGCCGTCCAGGTACTCCTCGATGACCACGCGCTCGCAGGCGGCGGCGTGCGCCAGCGCGGCCTCGCGGTCGGAGGTGACCACGACGCCCTTGCCGGCGGCCAGGCCGTCGTCCTTGACCACGTACGGGGCGCCGAAGGCGTCCAGCGCCTCGGCGGCCTCCTCGGCCGTGGTGCAGACGTAGGAGCGGGCGGTGGGGACGCCGGCCGCGGCCATCACGTCCTTGGCGAAGGCCTTCGAGCCCTCCAGCCGGGCCGCCGCCGCGGACGGGCCGAACACCGGGATCCCGGCCGCGCGCACGGCGTCGGCGACACCGGCGACCAGCGGGGCCTCCGGGCCGACCACGACCAGGCCGGCGCCGAGCCGCCCGGCCAGCGCGGCGACCTGCGCACCGTCCAGCTGGTCGACCGGGTGGACCGTCGCGACCCGTGCGATCCCGGCGTTGCCCGGGGCACAGTGCAGTTCGGTCACTGCGGGATCTTGGGACAGAGAGCGGCACAGGGCGTGTTCGCGGGCGCCGCCGCCGATGACGAGGACCTTCACGCCTGGCAGCGTAGTCGGTGGCCGGTTCCGGCCGCTCTCCGGTCCCGTCGGATCCTCCAGAAGGAGGCCGCCACGGGCCGAGCGGGCCGGAGGATCCTCCAAGCCCGGAGCGGCCGGTTCGGCGGTGGGTGGCCGGGTCACGACACCGGGTCACCGGACCCTCGCTCGGACGGGTGAAATCTCGCCGCCCCCCGCAACCCGCTTACCTCGGGTTCCGGTGGCCGAAACCGGTAACGATCAACGGAGAAGCGCCCACACGGTCAGCCATTTGGCGGTAAGAAGTGCTGTTGGAGAACCACCGGCGGACACCACGTCAGCCGATGCGCCGACAGAACCAGCAGTCCGCCCGCCACAGGGAGCCCCACAGGTGAGCCAGCCGGAAATGCAGCCCGAGGAGAGTGCCTGGGGCAAGGAGATCGGGGAGGAGGACCAGCCCGTCGTCGCCGCCGTCCGGCGGGCCTCCACGCACCGCCGCACCGACCTGAGCACCCGACAGTTCCCCCTCGGGGACTGGGGCGAGCCCGCGGAACGGCTGGAGGAGCTCTACCGCTGGTCCGAGGAGCGGGCCGTCGAGGCGATCGAGTGGTACCGCCGGGACCGGGTCTGGAAGCGCCGCTGGGCGCGCCTGCTGCGGTTCGGCGCGGCCGGATTCGCGGCGGGCGGCGTGGTCGCCCCGCTGGTCGACCTGGCCGGCGGCTTCGCGCACGGCACCGGCTGGGGCTACGTCGGCTTCGCGCTCTCCGCCGCCTGCCTCGCCGCCGACCGGGTCTTCGGCGTGACCTCCGGCTGGATGCGGGACGTCTCCACCGGCCAGGCGCTGCAACGCCGCCTGGAGGCCTTCCAGTTCGACTGGGCGTCGGAGTGCGTGCGCGAGGTGCTCGGCCCGACCGAGGGCACCGCGGGCGAGGCCGCCGAGCGCTGCCTGGGCGTGCTGCGCCGGTTCTGCGAGGACGTCTCGGACATGGTCCGCTCCGAGACCTCGGAGTGGATGCTGGAGTTCCGGGCCTCGATGACCCAGCTGCCCACCCAGTCCGCCGGCGCCTGGGGCGGGCGCAGCGAACCCGGGGTGGGCGCCCAGGTGCGGGTGCTGCCGCCGCCGGGCACCCGGCCCACCATGCCGCGCCAGCGGCCGCCGGAGGGGCCGCTGCGGTGAGTCCCGGACGGCTCCCGCGGGGTCAGGCGAAGACGATCATCGAGCCCTGGTTGACGCTCCTGACCGCCGCCGCGTACAGGCCGGACCAGGCGTGCCGCTCCCGGGCGAAGGGGTGGACGTCGTCGATCGGCGGCCCGAACGGCTGCTCCAGGCCGGTCGGGCCGAGCGGCCTGGTCGGGTCCGGCGGGTTGAGCGGGTCGATGCCGAGCGCCGGTGCGACGGCCTGGAGTTCGCGCAGCAGCCCGTGGCTGGAGCCGAGCGGGCCGCCGGAGGCGAGCAGCGTGTCGTCCACCAGCGGCGCCGCGAACTCGACCGGCACGTACGCGCCGGCGTGGTCGAAGTGCCAGACCAGGTGCGACTGTTCGGCGCTGCTCTCGAACATCTCCAGCAGCTGCTCGTAGTCGCCGCCGAGCGCGTCGACCGGGGTGATGTCCAGGCCGGTGAGGCCCAGCAGGTAGGCGCGGCGCAGGAAGTGCAGGGAGTCGTAGTCGAAGGCGGCTATCGGCTCGACCCCGCCGCTTATGCCCGGGAGGTAGCGGTAGACCGGCACCTCGGGCAGCCCGCGCGAGGTCAGCACCGCGTTGTAGAGCGCGAGGTCGTCCCGGAACGGGTTGTCAGGGCTGTGGCTCAGCACGTCCACCAGCGGGACGAGCCAGAGGTCGCAGGCCATGGCCGGCAGTTCCTCTCCGGAGGCGGGGATCGCCCGCGGAGACGGGGCGACGACGGGGGCTGGGTCGGTACCCGGACGGCCCTTTCGCGGGGCGGCCGGCCCGACAGCCGCCCACCCTACCGGCCCGGCGCCGCGTGCGGGTCGGGCCGCCCCGGCGGTGCCTCCGGGGGCGGTTCGGGCAGCCGTCGGCCGTACCGGCCGTAGGTCGTCGCGCGGGGCTGCGGCACCAGTCCGAGGCCCAGGCCCAGCTCCCGGCCGAGCTCCCGGCCCACCTCGTCGCCGCGGCGGCTCCGCTCGTCGCGTCCCGTGGCCGGCTCGGCGGCGGGCTCCCGCGCGGCCGGCGGCTCGACGGGCGGCGTCGGCGGCTGCTCCCCGACGAACTCGGTGAGCAGCCCCAGCACCGTCACCGACTCCACCGACTGCCCGGCCAGGTCCGCCAGCAGCCGGACGGTGTACAGGTTGTACTCGCAGATGATCCGGTGCGCGCCGGGCGAATCGCGGGTGGCGATCGCCTCGACCAGCTCCGGGTGGCGGTCCCAGCACAGGCCGGCCAGGGTGGACAGCGCCCGCAGGTAGGGCGCGGCGAACATCCAGGACTGCACCCGCAGCCAGTCCAGGTACTCGGCCATCCGGGCGTTGCCGAGCAGCCCGCCGACCTCCTGCCAGAACCGGCGGTCGCAGCCCACCATCACGTCCAGGTTCCCGGCCCGGGCGGCCCGCACCGCCGCGTCGGCCCGGCGGCGCAGCGAGGGCAGCCGGCTGAGGTCGGGCAGCGCCCGGCGGGCGGCGTACTGGCGGTGGAAGCTGTCGGTGATCAGCACCCGGGACTCGAAGATCTCCACGAAGTCGCCCCAGCTCAGCTCGGGCACGGTGAAGCCGCGATGGTGCTCGGCCCGCAGCAGGCCCTGCGCGGCGAGGTCGACCAGGGCCTCGCGGGCCGGGGTCGCGGAGACGCCGTACAGGTCGGCGATCTCCTTGACGGTGAAGTTGCTGCCCGCCGCCAGCCGGCCGGCCATCATCTCCTCGCGCAGCGCGCCGGCGATCTGTTCGCGCAGGCTGTTGCGTTGGATGACGGGGCGGGGGGTGTCGCCTGCACCGTTGTCAGGCATGGGCGCGATCTCCTCGGGCGGGCCTACCGGGCCGGCCCTCGTACGGGTCGGCGGGGAACACGACGAGTGCTCATCTTCTCAAACCCGGCCGACCCAGGTACGAACCAACCCTCCCGGAACGCCGCCCACCGCGCCCCGGTCCGGCCCCGGCTCAGCGCTGGACGGGTGCCGGAATCCCCAGCAGGCGGTCCCGCAGCACCGGGAACTCGGCCCGCGCCTTGGCCACCTCGGCCGGGTCGAACTCGACCGTCAAGACCTGCTCCTGCGCCCCCGCCTCGGCCAGCACCCGGCCCCACGGGTCCACCACGACGCTGTGCCCGGCCTGCTCGACACCGGCGTGCGTCCCCGCGGTGTTGCAGGCCAGCACGAAGGCCTGCTCCTCCACCGCCCGGGCCCGGGCCAGCAGCGTCCAGTGCTCGCGCCGCCGGGCCGGCCAGGCCGCCGGGACCACCAGCAGCTGCGCGCCGGCGTCCAGCAGCGCCCGGAACAGCTCCGGGAAGCGCAGGTCGTAGCAGGTGGCCAGGCCCAGGGTGGCGAAGTCGGTGGGCGCGGTGACGATCTCCTGACCGGCGCCCATCACCACCGCCTCGCCGCTGTCGAAGCCGAAGCGGTGGATCTTGCGGTAGGTGTGCACCAGCTCGCCGTCCGGGGAGAACAGCAGCGAGGTGTTGTAGATCGGCCCGTCCGGATCGCGCTCGACGATCGAACCGGCGTGCAGCCAGACCCCGGCGGCCCGGGCGGCGGCCGACATCGCGTCCGAGGTGGGCCCGTCCAGCGTCTCCGCGCCGTCCGACCAGAGGTCGTGGGCGAAGCCGCCGAGCGGCCACAGCTCGGGGAGCACCACCAGATCGGCGTCCTGCTGCGCCCGCACCAGGGCCGCCGCCCGGGCCCTGCGCTCGGCGGGCGGCTCCGCGTCGGAGACCGCGAGTTGGATCAATGAAGCGCGCACAGTACCACCGTCCACGGCAAGAGACCTACGATCGTCACCCGAAAGCGCTGCCCAGCTGTCTCCCGGCAGCGTAACGTGCGGTAGGCGTGTGCGCCCGGAAGCCGGACCATCCCGGTCGGCCGTGACGGCGGGGCACGCGCGGCAAGGAAGCTGACGGAGGGCCGGAGATTCCCGTGACGGACAACCAGACCGTGCAGGCTTACACCGAGGCGTGGACCCACAGCATCGAGTCCATATCGGAGCTGGTCGCCCCCCTCCCCGAGAACGTCTGGAACCGGGCCACCGAGTGCCCGGGCTGGTCCGTCCGGGACGTCGTCTCGCACGTGATCGCGGTCGAGTCCGAACTGCTCGGCGACCCGCGCCCGATCCACTCGCTGCCCCGTGACCTCCGTCACGTGACCACCGAGTTCGCCCGCTACGTCGAACTGCCGGTCGACAAGCGCCGCTGCCACACCGCGCTGGAGATCACCAGCGAGCTGGAGTACACCGTCATCCGGCGCTCGCGGGCGCTGCGGAACGCCAAGCAGGGCCCCGAGGACCCGGTGCGCTGGCCGGCCGGGCCGCTGGCCAGGGACGTCCCGTACCACGAGCTGCTGCGGATGCGGGCGTTCGACGTCTGGGTGCACGAGCAGGACCTGCGCCGGGCCCTGGACGTCCCGGGCAACCTGGACTCCCCTGGCGCCCTGGTCACCCGGGACGTGCTGCTGGAGCTGCTGCCCAAGGCCGTCGCCACCAAGGCCGGCGCCCCGGCCGGGACGGCCCTGGTGCTGGACGTCACCGGCCCGGTGGAGTTCCTGCGCACCGTCCGGGTGGACTCCACCGGCCGCTGCACCGTGGACGAGTCGATCAGCCTGGCCCCCGACGTCCAGCTCACCATGGACTGGGAGACCTACCTGCGGCTCGCCTGCGGCCGCGGCCGCCCGGGCCCGGTCACCGTCGAGGGCGACGCGGAGCTGGCCGAACGGGTGCTGGCGAACTTCTCGGTCACCATCTGAGGCCGCCGCCGGTGAGGCCCCGCCCCAGGTGGGGCGGGGCCTCACCGGCCTACGCCGCGACCTTCCGGCGCAGCCGCAGGATCATCGCCGTGCCCACCGCCAGCGGGACGTACTGCCAGCAGAACGCCCAGCGGAAGGCGGTGGCCGAGTACGTCCCGGCGCCGGCCGGGGAGAGCGCGTCCAGCAGCACGCCGATGCCGAGCAGGGCGATCATCGTGCCGATGAAGCCGCCCATGTTGACGATCCCGGATGCGGTGCCGAGCCGCTCCCCCGGGTTCCGGGCGCGGGCGTAGTCCAGGCCGACCAGCGAGGCCGGGCCGTTGCTGCCCATCACCAGGATGATCCCGACCAGCAGCCAGGTCGGCGGGTGGCCGCCGGGCCAGGCCAGAACCAGGGCCCAGCCGAGCGCGGTGGCCGCGATGACGGTCAGCACGATCGGCATCCGGGCCCGCGCCGAGGCGGAGAGCAGCCGGCCGAAGACGAAGCCGCAGGTCATGTTGGAGAGCACCAGCAGGGTCAGCAGCCCGCCCGCGCCGGCCCGGGACATGCCCTGGGCCTCCACCAGGTAGGGCAGGCCCCAGAGCAGGCCGAAGGCGTTGCCGGGGAACTGGGTGGTGAAGTGGATCCAGAGCCCGAGCCGGGTGCCGGGCTCCCGCCAGCAGGCGAGGACCTGCCGGCCGACCCTGGGCCGCGGCCGCAGCGCCCCGGGCGGTGCGGCGGCCTCCTGCGGGGGCGTGTCCCGGAGGAAGAGCGCGACCAGCGCGAACACCGCCACCCCGAGCAGCGCGATCGCGGCGAAGGTGGGCGTCCAGCCCTCGCTGTGCAGCGCCTGGGCGAGCACCACGGTGGTGACCAGGTTGCCGCCCATCCCGGCCAGGCCGGTCAGCTGGGCGACGAACGGGTTGCGGGCCGCCGGGAACCACCGGGCGGCGATCCGCAGCACGCTGATGAAGGTCATCGCGTCGCCGCAGCCGAGCACCGCCCGGGAGGCCAGCGCGGGGCCGAAGGAGGAGCTGAACGCGAAGGCCAGCTGACCGGTGCTCAGCAGCAGGACGCCGAGCAGCAGCACCCGGCGCGGCCCGAACCGGTCGACCAGCAGGCCGACCGGGACCTGCATGGCCGCGTAGACCAGCACCTGGAGGATCGAGAAGGTGGAGAGCGCCGAGGCGCCGATGCCGAAGCGCTCGGCGGCGTCCAGCCCGGCCACGCCGAGGCTGGTGCGGTGGATGACGGCCAGGATGTAGACGCTGACGCCGATGGACCAGGCCAGCCAGGCCGCTCGGCCGCCGGGCGGCACGAGCACGGGCGGCGCCGAGCCGGACGGGGCGGACGGGGGCTCGGCGGTGGATCGGGGAGCGGGGACGGACAGGGACGGGGCTGAACGGGCGGGCTCCACGGTCATAGTCAGACCAGACTAGTCATCCCATGATTGGACGCCCAGGCCCGGGGGCCGCCGGACCTCAGCCCTTGAGCGTCCAGGACACCGAGCGGGTCATGTAGCGGTCCCGGAACGCCTCGTCCCGCACCCAGTCGGTGGTGTCCCGGACGGTCGCCGTCACGGTGGCCGTCCGGCCCGGGGCCAGTTCCAGCTGGGCGGTGTCGAACCAGGAGCCGTCGGCGGACTGCGGCGTCACCGGGACGCCGTCCACCGTCCACTCCACCTTCAGCTGCCGCGGTCCGGTCAGCGGCAGCGGCCGGACGTCCAGCCGGGGCCGGCCGGCCACCTCGCCGGGGGCGGGCTGGGGGGCGTCGGTCGGGCGGACCTTGCGGTACAGCTCCTTGATGATCGCCTCGCGCGAGGGGAGGTTGTACGCGCTGCCCAGGGTGCGCATCACCGAGTCCCGGGTGGGCCGGTAGAGGCCGTTGGCGCCTCGGTACGCCCCGATCACGCCCGCTCCGTCCGGGGACTCGGCGCCCAGCCAGCGCCACCACTTGACCTGCTTCCTGCGCATGTCGTCGGCGTTGAGGGTGGCGAGGTTCGGGTAGTCGGCGTCGTCCGGGGCGCTGTCGTACTCGTCGCCGAGGTCCCCCACGGTGTGCCCGATCTCGTGCTGGATGATCCGGCCGGCGTCCGCGTTGCCACCCGCCAGGGTGGTCACCCCGGTGCCGCCGGCACCGCCGTACTCGGTGGAGTTGGCCAGGGCTATCAGGTACTGCGGCCCGGCGCCGTCCCCCGCGTACCGGGCGGTGGCGGCCTCGTCGGCGCAGAGCAGCCGGGCGGTGCCCTCGCACCAGAAGTGCATCCCGAGGGGGGTGGCGGGCTTGCGGCCGCGGCTCTCGGTCTCGGCTATCCCGGAGACCGGGGAGACCACCTCGACCCGTCTTATGTTGAAGAAGCCCTGGTAGGTGCGGAACGGCTCGATGTCCATCAGCGCGTGCCAGGCCCGGTCGGCCTGGAGCCGGAACATGTCCTGCTCGCCGGCCGTGTAGCCGTCGCCGAGCAGCACCAGGGTGATCCGGTTGGCCGGGTCACCGGTGCGGCGTATGTCGACGGTCGGGGCGGCCACGGGCAGCCGCTGGTCGGCGCGCAGCGCGCTGTGCGGCGGCACCGCCCGGTCGGCCGGGGCGCCCGGCCCGATCACGCCGAACGGCGACGGACCGGCCAGCTCCAGGGCTGCCGGGAGCACGGCGGTGGAAACCAACACGAGTGCGGCCAGGCTCCGTACGAGACGGCCGGGGTTGCCAGACGGCATACGGGTGCGTCCTCGGGGCTCCGGTCACCCGGTGTCGCCCGGGTGGTGGAGCGGAGACGTACCCGAGTGGGCGGGGCTCCCCTGTCCGGACGCGAAAAAGTCACCGAGCTGGCCGAACGATCCGGACTTTCCGGATCATTGAGGTCATACCAACCATCACCCGGAAGGGCCCCGGGGACCCGCCGAAGCACTCCGAAAAAATCTCCGAACTCGTCTGCAACCCCCGGCGGGGATGCGCGTCTATACGGATGAAGGCACGGAGAGCGAGACCGGCGGAGCCGGGGGGCGCTTCCGCTCGGCAGGAGCGGAGCCGGTCGTCTTCACCCACACACGCGTCACACCATGACCCTGGGGAGTCACGTCATGCGCACGTCCGTTATCACCCGTTCTGCGAAGAACGACCGCGCCCTCTCCGGCCGCCGCCGCCTCGCCGTCCTCGCCGCCACCACCGTGCTCGCCGGCGGCGTCCAGCTCCTCGCCACCGACACCGCCTGGGCCGCCACCCCGGCCGCCGGCGCGCCGACCGCCACCGCCACCGCCACCGCGCCGGCGGCCAAGGCCCCCGCCAAGGCGCCCGCCGCCGCCCACCAGGGCACCTACGAGGCCGGGTTCCTGATGACCCCGGCCGGCCAGACCATCACCGCGGGCGGCCCGAAGATCGAGGTCGGCGTCAGCGTCACCAACTTCACCGGCGCCCCGTACCAGAACGTCTCCGCCGTGCTCGGGATCTTCAACCCGGGCGCGGGCGGCCTGCGGTCCGAGGACCTCACCATCGAGGTCGCCTCCGGGGGCGGCTGGAAGCCGGTCACGTTCGTCCACGGCGGCGGCGACCCGTCGGTCTACACGGTCGCGTCCCCGGCGACCACCACCGCGCGCCTGGAGAACGGCCGGGCCGCGAACTTCCTGTTCCGGGTGGGGCTCTCCGCGAAGGCCTCCAAGGAGACGACCGAGCTCGCGTTCGTCCCCGGCGCGAAGGCGCCCGGGTTCCCGCACCAGACCGGCGACATGCTCTCCTTCCACGTGGCGCACGCCGCCGCACCCGCCCCCGGCACCAAGCCGACCACCCCGGCCAAGCCCAAGCCGACCACCCCGGCCAAGCCCAAGCCGACCACCCCGGCGAAGCCCGCGCCCACCAAGCCCGCCGAGCCCGCCAAGGCCGCGCAGCCCGCCGCCGACAAGACCACCGCGCCGGCCGCCGAGGCGCCCGTCGTCACCCCGACCGCCGCCCCGGCCACCACCGCGCCCGCCGGCACCCCCGAGCTGGCCCACACCGGCTCCTCCACCACCAACACCTTCCTCGGCCTCACCTCCGCCGCCCTCCTCGCCCTCGGCGCCGGCGTCCTGATCGCCGTCCGCCGACTCCGCCACCAGCGCTGACCGACCCCCGGCGGGCGCACGGCTGTCCGCCGGCCCAGTCTGACGGGCCACCGTGCCCGCCGTCCGGCACCACCCACCCACACCACCAGCACGATGACACTCGGGGGTTCCTGTCATGCGCACGACCATCACCCGTTCCGCGAAGAACAACCGCACGTCCTCCGGCCGCCGCCGCATCGCCACCCTGGCCGCCACCGCCGTCCTCGTGGGCGGCGTCCAGTTCCTCGCCACCGACACCGCCTGGGCCTGCGGCGCCCCGGACGACGCCCCGGTGACCGCCCCCGCGAAGCCGTCCCCGGCGGACGAGGAGGACGGGTCCGTCGAGGTGCACGGGCAGGGCGCCACCACCAAGTTCATCAAGGCTCCCCGCACGATCGACGCCGGCGGCGCCAAGGTGGAGTTCGAAGCGGAGTTCTTCAACGGGACCGGCACCGACTACCACCGGGTCGTCCCCGGCATCGCGTTCGTCCCGGACGGCGCCGGCCTGAAGGCCTCGCAGGTCACCGCCGAGGTCATGGTGGGCGGCAAGTGGCAGCGCGCGGCACTGCAGCACGGCTGCGACCCGGCGATCGGCGCCACCATCGCGTCCGCGGGCAAGCCGCTCGCCAACGGCCACTCCGTCCGCTACCGCTTCCGGGTCGCCCTCTCCGCCGGCGTGGCCAAGGACCTCGACAGGCTCCAGGTGGTCGTCTCCCCGAGCAACGGCCGCGGCGCGATCACCGAGGTCAAGGTCGGGCACCCGGCGGCCCCCGCGAAGCCGACCACCCCGGCCAAGCCCAAGCCGACCACCCCGGCGAAGCCCGCGCCCACCAAGCCCGCCGAGCCCGCCAAGGCCGCGCAGCCCGCCGCCGACAAGACCACCGCGCCGGCCGCCGAGGCGCCCGTCGTCACCCCGACCGCCGCCCCGGCCACCACCGCGCCCGCCGGCACCCCCGAGCTGGCCCACACCGGCTCCTCCACCACCAACACCTTCCTCGGCCTCACCTCCGCCGCCCTCCTCGCCCTCGGCGCCGGCGTCCTGATCGCCGTCCGCCGACTCCGCCACCAGCGCTAGTCGAACGGGCGGACGACGAAGGGGCCCTCCCCCGCACGGCGGTGCGGGGGAGGGCCCCTTCCTCTGCCCTACGAGGCCTCCCAGGAGGCCTCCCGGAAGGCCGTCAGCCCCAGGTGATCAGGCGCTTCGGGCGCTCCAGCAGCGCGGCCACGTCGGCCAGCACCTTGGAGCCCAGCTCCCCGTCCACCAGGCGGTGGTCGAAGGAGAGCGCGAGCGTGGTCACCTGGCGCGGGACCACCTCGCCCTTGTGCACCCACGGCAGCTCCCGGACCGCGCCGAAGGCCAGGATGGCGGCCTCGCCAGGGTTGAGGATCGGGGTGCCGGTGTCGACGCCGAAGACGCCGACGTTGGTGATGGTGATGGTGCCGCCCTGCATGTCGGCCGGCGAGGTCTTGCCCTGGCGGGCGGTCTCGACCAGCTCGCCGAGCGAAGTGGCCAGCCCGGCCAGGGTCTTGGACCCGGCGTCCTTGATGTTCGGCACGATCAGGCCGCGCGGGGTGGCCGCGGCGATGCCGAGGTTCACCTGGCCCTTGATGACGATCTCCTGGGCCGCCTCGTCCCACTGGGCGTTGATCTCCGGGTGCCGCTTGATCGCGGTGAGCAGCGCCTTGGCGACGATCAGCAGCGGGCTGACCCGGACGTCCCGGCCCAGCTCGCCGCTCTCCTTGAGCCGGCGGACGAACTTCATCGTGCGGGTCACGTCGACCTGCACGAACTCGGTGACGTGCGGGGCGGTGAAGGCCGAGGCCACCATCGCCTGCGCGGTCGCCTTGCGGACGCCCTTGATCGGCACCCGGACGTCGCCGGCGGGCCCGGAGACCGGGGCCGCGACGGCCTCGGCCGCCTCCACGACCGCCTCGGCCACGACCGGCTCGACGGCCGGAGCCGGCGCGGCGGCCTGGACGGCGGCGTGGGCGTGCAGGTCCTCGCGGGTGATCACGCCACCCGGACCGGTCGGGGTGACGGCCCGCAGGTCGATGCCCAGGTCCTTGGCCAGCTTGCGCACCGGCGGCTTGGCCAACGGCCGCTCCCCGACCGGCACTTCGGCCACCGGAGCCTGAGCCGCCGGAGCCGCAGCCGCAGCCACCGGGGCGGGGGCGACCGGCGCGGCCGGGGCCTTCGTGGCGGTGGTGGTCGTCGTCGTCCGCCGGGCCCGGCGCTGCGCCGCGCCGGTGCGCGGGCCGTACCCGACCAGCACCTCGCGCCGCTCGGGCTCGGCCGCCTCCGCGGGCGCCGGTGCCGGAGCGGCGGCCGGCGCGGCGGCGGGAGCGGCCGGAGCCGCGGCCCCCGCCTCCCCGGCGACCGCGACCGAGATGATCACGGTGCCGACGTCGACCGTCGCGCCCTCGGGGAAGTGCAGCTGCTCGACCACCCCGTTGAACGGGATGGGCAGCTCCACCGCGGCCTTGGCGGTCTCCACCTCGCAGACGACCTGCCCGTCGGTGACGGTGTCACCGGGCTTGACGTACCAGCTGAGGATCTCGGCCTCGGTGAGGCCCTCGCCCACGTCGGGCATCTTGAACTCGCGGAGCGAGCGAACTTCGGTGGTCATCTTCGCTCCCCGGGATCAGTACGCGAGCGCGCGGTCGACGGCGTCGAGCACGCGGTCCAGGTCGGGGAGGAAGGCCTCCTCGACCCGGGACGGCGGGTACGGCGCGTGGTAGCCGCCGACCCGCAGCACCGGTGCCTCCAGGTGGTAGAAGCACTTCTCGGTGAGCCGCGCGGCCAACTCGGCGCCCATGCCCAGGAAGACGGGTGCCTCGTGCACCACCACGGCCCGGCCGGTGCGCTTGACCGACTCCTCCAGGGCGGTGAAGTCCACCGGGGAGAGCGAGCGCAGGTCGACGACCTCCAGCCGGCGGCCGTCCTCCTCGGCGGCCTTGGCGGCCTCCAGGCAGACCTTGACCATCGGGCCGTAGGCGATCAGCGTCGCGTCGGCGCCGGGCCGGACGATCCGGGCGTCGTGCAGGCCCAGGTCGGCGGCGTCGCCGACCTCGCCCTTGTCCCAGTAACGGCGCTTGGGCTCCAGGAAGATGACCGGGTCATCGGACTCGATCGACTGCCGCAGCATCCAGTGCGCGTCGTGCGCGCTGGCCGGGGTGACCACCCGCAGGCCGGCGGTGTGCGCGAAGTACGCCTCGTGCGACTCGCTGTGGTGCTCGACCGCGCCGATACCACCCGCGTAGGGGATGCGGACGGTGACCGGCAGCTTGACGTGGCCCAGCGCGCGGGCGTGCATCTTGGCCAGCTGGGAGACGATCTGGTCGAAGGCCGGGTAGACGAAGCCGTCGAACTGGATCTCCACGACGGGGCGGTAGCCGCGCAGCGCCAGGCCGATCGCGGTGCCCACGATGCCGGACTCGGCGAGCGGGGTGTCGATCACCCGGTCCTCGCCGAAGTCCTTCTGGAGGCCGTCGGTGATCCGGAAGACGCCGCCGAGCTTGCCGATGTCCTCGCCCATCAGGACGGTCTTCGGGTCGTTCTCCAGCGACTTGCGCAGCGCCCCGTTCAGGGCCTTGGCGATGCTCAGCTGACCGGCCATCAGTGGGTCTCCCCCGCCTCGAAGGAGGCCGCGTACTCGACGTACTCGGCCCGTTCCTCATCGACCAGCGCGTGCGGCTCGCTGTACACGTGGTCGAAGATCAGGGTCGGGTCCGGGTCCGGCATGCCGCGCACGCCCTCGCGCACCCGCAGCCCCAGCTGCTCGCTCTCGGCGTCGACGGCGGCGAAGAACGCCTCGTCGGCCAGGCCCTCCTTCTCCAGGAGGGCGCGCAGCCGGGTGATCGGGTCCTTGGCCTTCCAGGCCTCGGTCTCCTCGGAGTGCCGGTAGCGGGTGGGGTCGTCGGAGGTGGTGTGGGCGCCCATCCGGTAGGTGAACGCCTCGATCAGCACCGGGCCGTTGCCGCTGCGCGCGTGGTCCAGCGCCCAGCGGGTGACCGCCAGGCAGGCCAGCACGTCGTTGCCGTCGACCCGGACGCCCGGGAAGCCGAAGCCGGAGGCGCGGCGGTACAGCGGGATCTTGGTCTGGGTGGTGGTGGGCTCGGAGATCGCCCACTGGTTGTTCTGGCAGAAGAACACCACCGGCGCGTTGTAGACCGAGGCGAAGGTGAAGGCCTCGTTGACGTCGCCCTGGCTGGAGGCGCCGTCGCCGAAGTACGCGATCACCGCGTCGTCGGCGCCGTCCTTGCCGATGCCCATCGCGTAACCGGTGGCGTGCAGGGCCTGCGCGCCGATCACGATGGTGTACAGGTGGAAGTTCTTCTCGTTCGGGTCCCAGCCGCCGTGGTTCACGCCGCGGAACATGCCGAGCAGGTTCAGCGGGTCCACGTCGCGGCACCAGGCCACGCCGTGCTCGCGGTACGTGGGGAAGGCGTAGTCGCCGGGGCGCATGGCGCGGCCGGAGCCGACCTGGGCGGCCTCCTGGCCGAGCAGCGAGGCCCACAGGCCCAGCTCGCCCTGGCGCTGGAGCGCGGTGGCCTCGCCGTCGAACCGGCGCACCAGCACCAGGTCGCGGTAGAGGGCGAGCAGCTCCTCGGGAGTGGTGGTGAGGGGGTAGTCCGGGTGCTCGACCCGCTCGCCTTCCGGCGTGAGCAGCTGGACGAGCTCCGGCTGGGCGTCCTTGCCCGTCGCGCGGAGGGTGTCAGGGACGGAGGGGGCCGCCTTCTTGCGGGCCCTCGCCGTGCTTTTGACGGTCACGTTCACTCCTCGGTCTGTCCGGCCGCCCGGGGTCGCCGGTGACCGGTCCGGTCACCGCCTCGCGGGGCGCGCGTGGGTGTGCGCTCCCACAGCGGGGCAGGTGGTGATCCTGTTCCGACGGCGTCCCTCACGAGAACGTTACCCAGCGTCCGCCCCCGGCGCGCTTGCGCTAGGACGTCCTACTTGTTCAGGGTCCACAACCCCGAGGGTGCCGCGATCGGCTCGCCGTCGGAAAGGGTGGGGGTGACGGCGGCGTGACGCAGCTCTCAATTCGAGCGCCTTCAGGACACCAGCGCACGTTATCCGGGCGGACGCCCGTACGTAAGGGGGTTCTCGGTATCGGTTTCGGAGGGCTGTGGCCGGAACGCGTCTTGACGGAGGTGTGAACGATAGGTCTTTCGTACGTCGATATGGGAGGCTTTGGATGTGACTGATAACGGACAAATCAGGGTATTCCTGCTCGACGATCATGAGGTCGTCCGGCGGGGCGTGCACGATCTGCTCTCGGTCGAGGACGACATCGAGGTGGTCGGCGAGGCCGGCACGGCCACCGAGGCGCTCACCCGGATCCCGGCGGTCCACCCGGACGTCGCGGTGCTCGACGTCCGCCTGCCGGACGGCAACGGGGTCGAGGTCTGCCGTGAGATCCGCTCCCAGCTGCCCGGGATCAAGTGCCTGATGCTGACCTCGTTCTCGGACGACGAGGCGCTGTTCGACTCGATCATGGCGGGCGCCTCCGGCTACGTGCTGAAGGCGATCCGCGGCACCGACCTGATCACCGCCGTCCGGGACGTCGCCGCCGGCCGCTCGCTGCTCGACCCGGTCGCCACCAGCCGGGTCCTCGCCCGGCTGCGCGACGGCGGCGAGAAGGAGGACGAGCGGCTCGCCCAGCTCACCAAGCAGGAACGGCGGATCCTCGATCTGATCGGCGAGGGTATGACCAATCGTCAGATCGGCAACGAGTTGCACCTGGCCGAGAAGACGGTGAAGAACTACGTCTCCAGTCTGCTCGCCAAGATGGGCATGGAGCGACGCACCCAGGCGGCCGCCTTCGTGGCGCGACACCAGGCCGACCACCAGTACTGACCGCGCGACTGCACAGAACTGACGACTTGTCAAGGGCCCCCGCAAGGGGGCCATAACCTCTGCACGTGACTTTCAGCCAGACCCTCGCCTGCGCCCCGGCCCGCCCCGACCTCTCCGCACCGCCGATGGGGACCCTCAGCCCGCCCGTCCCGCACAACGCGCTCGCCGAGGTCCTGGCCCGCTACCGGGTGGGGCGACCACTGGCCGTGGAACCCGTCGCGGAGGGCCTGTTGAACCGGGGGTACCTGGTCACCACCGAGGCCGGTCCGTACTTCCTGAAGTGCTACGTCGACGCCGCCACCGCCCGCCGCCCGAAGATCCTCGCCCACCACCGCGCGATGGCCGCGCTGAACGCCCTCGGACTGCCCGTCGCGCCCCCGCTGACCTGCGCGGAAGGGGCAGGGACGGTGGCCTCCCGGGGCGGCCGGATGTTCGCCCTGTTCCCCTGGGTCGAGGGCCGGCACCGGCACGGCGGCGAACTCGACCCGGAGCAGTGCGACGAGCTCGGCGCGCTGCTCGGCCGACTGCACGGCGCACTGGACGACGTCTGCGCCCCCCTGGCACAACCCGCCGGCTACCACAGCGCCGACCCGGTCGAGAGCGCCGAACTCGCCCGTGACCTGCGGCGCCGCGCCCGGGAGCACCACCCGTCCGGGGAGCTGGACGGACTGGTGGTGGACCGGCTCACGGAACGGCTGGAACTGCTCGCCGAGCACGCCCACCGCCGCCCCGCTCCGGAGGCCGCGCCGCCCACCGGCTGGACCCACGGCGACTTCCACGGCCTCAACCTGCTGTACGGGCCGGGCCGTGCGGTGGCGGCCGTCCTGGACTGGGACAAGCTCGGTCCGCAGCCACGCGCCGAGGAGGCCGTCCGGGCCGCCACGCTGCTCTTCAACGACCGTTCCTCCGGCGTCCTGGACCTGGTCCGGGTCCGCCGCTACTCCCAGGCCTACCGGGCCTCCGGCGCCGCCACCGCCGAGCACCTGGCCGCCGCCGTCCACCGGGTCTGGTGGGAGCGGCTGAACGACTTCTGGATGCTCCAGTGGCGCTACCAGCGGGCCGACCACCGGGCCGACCCGCTCTACCCCGCCTCCGCGGGCCAGTTGGCGTGGTGGTGCCAGGAGTACGAGCAGGTCCTGGACGCCTTCGCCAACTGAGGGGCGCCGGCCGACGGCTCATCGGGGCGGGACGACGAGCCCCTCACGACGGCGCGGGCCGGCCGGTTCGAAGCCGGTCGGCCCGCGCCGTCGGTCCTCCCACCGGTCAGCCGTTGCCGAGCTGAGCCGGCGCCGAGGGCGGCGCGGTCACCGGGACGGACTTGGTCGGCAGCGGGTTCGGCAGCCCGGTGCCGTTGCCGTTTCCGTTGCCACCGGACGTCGACCCGCTGCTCGGACTCGCCGTCGAGTTCCCGGTCGGCGTGTGGCTCGCGGACTCCGTCGGCGTCGGGCTCGGCGTGTGCCGGCCCGAACTCGCCGACGGCGACACGTTGTTGCCGTTGTTCCAGGTGCTGTTCCCGGTGTTGCTGCCCGGTTCGGCCGGCTGCTGGGGCTTCTTGCTGCCGGAGACCGAGGCCGGCGGGCTCGGCAGCCCGCTCTGGACCGTCGGCGCAGTCGTCTCGGTGGAGCTGACCGCCGGGGGCTGCGTCGGGTTCGGGTCCTGGGTCTTGTCGCCGAAGCCGCCGAGCGCGAACGCGATGCCCGCACCGGCCGCGACCAGCACGGCGACCGCGCCGGCCACCCAGGCCCACGGCCCGCGCCGCCCGCCGGAGCCCTCGCCGTCCCCGCCCGCGCCGTCCCCGCCGTACGAGCTGCCGGCCGCCAGGTAGGGCGAGACGGGCGCCTGGGAGCCGCCCGCCGAGTAGGGCAGCACGGAGGTCTGGTCGCCCGGGCGGACGGCGCCGAACGCCGTGGTCGCCGCCTGGTCCGGCCGGAGCACCTGGGTCGCCCCGGTGTCGCCCGCGGCCCCGCCGACCCAGCCCGCCCCGGCCGCGCTGTGCATCTCGCGCAGCGCGTGCTGCACGTGGGCGCGGAACTCGTCGGCGTCCTGGAAGCGGTCGTCCGGGTTCTTGGCGAGCGAGCGCAGCACCAGCGGGTCGAGCCCGGCCGGCACCCGGCCGTTGGCCTGCGAGGGCGGCACCGGCGGGTCCTGGACGTGCTGGTAGACCACCGAGAGCGGGGTGTCGCCGGTGAACGGCGGGCGCAGCGTGAGCAGTTCGTAGAGCATGCAGCCGGCCGCGTACAGGTCGGAGCGGTGGTCGACCGGCTTGCCGAGCGCCTGCTCGGGCGAGAGGTACTGCGGGGTGCCCATGACCATGCCGGTCTGGGTCATCGTGGTGGCCCCGCCGGTCAGCGCCCGGGCGATGCCGAAGTCCATCACCTTCACCGCGCCGGTGTTGGTGATGCTCACGTTGGCGGGCTTGATGTCGCGGTGGACGATGCCGTTGCGGTGGCTGTAGGCGAGCGCCTCCAGCACCCCGGCGATGATGATCAGCGCCTGGTCGACCGGCGGCGCCTCCTCGTCCGCCAGCAGCTCGCGGACGGTGCGGCCCTCGACCAGCTCCATCACGATGTACGGCGTGGACTCGTCCCCGACGTACTCCTCGCCGGTGTCGTAGACCGCGACGATCGAGTGGTGGTTGAGCGCCGCGACGGCGTGGGCCTCACGGGTGAAGCGCAGCCGGGCGACGTCGTCCTGGGCCAGCTCGCCGCGGAGCAGCTTGACCGCGACGGTGCGGCCGAGCCGCACGTCCTCGGCGGCGAACACCTCGGCCATGCCGCCGCGCCCGAGCCGGTGGGTCAGCCGGTAACGGCCGTCGCCGACGGTGCTCAGCGGTACGGCGGTGCCGCGGCCCGGAGTCTGCGGGCCGCCGGCGACCGGCGGCAGGGCCGAGGTCGCGGCCTCGCTGCCGGGCTCGGGGATCCTCGGCGTGCCGCCGGTCCGGCCGACCGCCCGGGCACCCGCCTCTTCGTCCGGCTGCTGCGTCTGTGCCATCGCTCCTCGCCCCGGGCGTTCGCTCGGATCGCGGTGCCCTGTCGCTTACGTATCCCCGAACGCTACCGCTTCCGGAGGACGACCGTGGTACCCCGGAAGCGGTCGGACGCCGTCAGAGCAGGCCGTCGCGGCCGGCCGGGAGGTCGACGACCAGCACCTCGGCGGGGCGCTCCGCGTGGCCGACCTTGCCCGTCGTCTTCTGCTCGGCCCGGTTGACCACGATCGCGATGATGATGCCCGCGAGCACCAGCACGCCGACGATGATCCCGACCACCACCACGGCCGTGGAGCATCCGCCGCCGGTCGACGCCTTCGGCTGCTGGTACGGCGGCAACGGCTGCGGCGGCGGGGTGTGGGCGCCCTGCTGGAGCCCCCCCGGCCCGTACGGCGCCTGCGGACGCGGCGTCTGGTAGGCGGGGGGCGGGGTCCGGTACTGCGGCTGGGCGCCCTGCTGGAGCCCCGCCTGCCCGTACGGCGCCTGCGGGTGCGGGGTCTGCGGCTGCGGCGTCTGGTAGGCCGGGGGCGGCGTCCGGTACTGCGGCTGCGCGCCCTGCTGGAGCCCCGCCTGCCCGTACGGCGCGTGCGGGGGCGGCGTCTGCGGCGCGGCGTGCACCGAGGGCGGGCCCTCGTTGATCACCAGCGGGGTGCTGGCCTCCAGCTTGTGCCCGCTGCCGCCGTTCTTGGCCGCCGCGATCAGCCGCTCC
The DNA here is from genome assembly GCF_055575155.1 of Kitasatospora sp. NPDC034533. NCBI lineage: Bacteria > Bacillati > Actinomycetota > Actinomycetes > Kitasatosporales > Streptomycetaceae > Kitasatospora > Kitasatospora sp. NPDC034533. The sequence goes on along the minus strand of NZ_JBVITE010000002.1, from coordinate 147,051 downwards.
GCCTCGTCGCGCATCGCCGCCGCGCTCTGGAACCGGTGCGCCGGGTCCTTGCGCAGCGCCCGGGCGACGAAGGCGTCCACCTCGGGGGTGACCGAGCGGTTGAGCGTGGAGGGGGCGGGCGGCTCCTCCTGGACGTGCTTGTAGGCGATCGAGAACGCCGAGTCGCCGTCGAAGACCAGCTGCCCGGTGAGCATCTCGAAGAGCATCACGCCGACCGAGTACAGGTCGGAGCGGGCGTCCACGGGCTTGCCGAGCGCCTGCTCCGGCGACAGGTACTGCGGGGTGCCGACCACCATGCCGGTCTGCGTCATCGACGTGACGCCGGATTCCAACGCGCGGGCGATGCCGAAGTCCATCACCTTGACGTTGCCCTTGCGGTCGAACATGACGTTGCCGGGCTTGATGTCGCGGTGCACCAGGCCCATGTCGTGCGAGGCCTCCAGCGCGTTCAGCACGCCGACGGTGACCCGCAGGGCCTCCTCGGTCGGCATCGCGCCGTACCGGCCGATCGCCTCGTTGATCGACTCGCGCAGGCCCATGCCGTCGATCAGCTGCATGACGATGTACGGCGTGCTGGAGCCGTCCGGGGCGATGTCCTCGCCGCTGTCGTACACCGTGACGATGTTGGGGTGCTCCAGCCGGGCCACCGCCTGGGCCTCGCGGCGGAAGCGCTCCTTGAACGAGTCGTCCCGGCCCAGCTCGCTGTGCATGCTCTTCAGCGCGACCTGCCGGTCCAGCACCCGGTCGTGGGCGAGGTGCACGGAGGCCATGCCGCCCTCGCCCAGCAGCCGCTGCAGCACATAGCGGCCGTTGCCCAGGGAGGAGCCCTCGACCGCCGCGTTGCCGTGCTCGCTCATGGTCCTCTGCTCCCCCTCGGCGCGGCCGTGCTCGCCGCAGCCTGACGTTCGGTCTCGTCCGTGCGTGGTGGGCCCGGCCCGCTGGCCTGGCGGGCCCCGTCGCGGCGGGTTCCACCGGCCGCCGACAGGGGTCAGGGTATCGGCTCGCGCCGACGGCGGTCGGTCCAGGTCCGCTGCGGCCGGAGGCCCTGCGGTCCCGTTCCGGGCCCGCCCCGGCGGCCCGGCCCGGGCGGCGGGGGTGTCGCGGTACGTCCGGCCCGACGGCGCTCCGCGCGGGCCGGACGTACCTGCCGGCGGGTACCGCGCGGCTACAGGTACGGGCCGGAGCGGAGGCCGCGGCCCTGGCCCGGCTCCTCCTCGTCGGCCTCACCGCTGTTCAGACCGGGCGGCAGCGCCCGGCGCATCTGCTCCAGCTGGGCCCGCGCCGCCATCTGCTGCGCGAACAGGGCGGTCTGGATGCCGTGGAACAGGCCCTCCAGCCAGCCGACCAGCTGGGCCTGGGCGATCCGCAGCTCGGCCTCGGTCGGGATGGTGTCCTCGGTGAAGGGCAGCGACAGCCGCTCCAGCTCGGCGACCAGCTCCGGGGCCAGCCCGAGTTCGAGCTCCTTGATCGAGCTGGCGTGGATGTCCTTCAGCCGGACCCGGCTCGCCTCGTCGAGAGGCGCCGCCCGGACCTCCTCCAGCAGCTGCTTGATCATGCTGCCGATCCGCATGACCTTCGCCGGCTGCTCGACCATCTCGGTCACCGGGAGTTCACGCGGTGCGTCGTCCTCGTCGTCCCCGCCCCCTGCCGCGCCGGCGAACCCCTGGCCCACGGGCAGTCCGTCCGGTCCGACGATCAGCACCTTCTGGCCGTCCTGCGACTGCCCGCCGGTGGCCCGGAAGGGCTCCTGCGACGGGCGCTCGTTCATCGGATTCGTCATGAACGACATTCTCCCTCACTGGGGTTGGTCCGGCGGAAGCCCCCGGCCGTCCCGCCGTCCGGCGGCACCCCGTGACGAGTGTGCTCCTCCGGTCCACCTGCCCGGAACCGCTCCCGGACCCACACCGGATCTCCACGGCCGGACGGCGGCCCCTGGGCGCCTCGGTTCAGCCCTTGCGCAGCCGCAGGCCGATCAGTCCCAGACCGCAGCCGATCAGCCCGAGGCCGACGCCCAGCGGGAGCTGGGTGGTGGAGGCGTCCTGCCAGCGGGCGGGGAAGATCACGGGGGCCGGCGCGGCGACCGCCACCGGCTGTCCGACGGGAGCCGTGGAGGTCTCCGGGCCGGCGGTGCCGGGGGCGGCCGGGTCCGGGGCGGCGGCCTCGCCTGGGGCCCCGGCGTCCGCGCCTCCGCCGCTCTCCGGCTGGTCGGCGTCGATGCCCCGGTCCGCGGTCCGGTCGGGGGCCTGCTCCGGTGCTTGCTCGGGGGCCTGCTCGGGAGCCTGTTCCGGTACCTGCTCGGGAGCCTGCTCCAGCGCCTGTTCCGGCGCCTGCTCGGGAGCCTGCTCCAGCGCCTGTTCCGGCGCCTGCTCGGGAGCCTGCTCCGGGGTCTGCGCCACGGCGGCGTCGGAGCGCTCGGGCAGCGAGGCCGGGCGGTGGCGGTGGATCCGGGGGAAGTCGCCGCCCGGGTACGGACGCGGCGACCGCCACGTCTGCCCGTACGCCGACCGGGGATCCGGCTCGACGTCGCTCCCGGGGTCGGCGGCGCTCCCGGAGCCGGCCTCCGCGCCCGGCCCGCCTTCCGGGCCGGCGCCCGCCCCAGCCCCCGGGAACGCCCCCGGCACCTGGAACGCCGCCGGTGAGGGCAGTGCCACCGCCGCCGAAGCGGCGGCCAGCGGAAGAGTGAGCCCCAGGACGGCCGCCGCCAGCAGCCGCTGGGCGCGGCCCGGAGCGGAGCGGCCCGGAGCGGAGCGGCGGGGGGTACGACGGCGGTGCGGCGCGTCGGGCAGCGGCCCGAGGAATGCGTGCGGTGATGCGGCCACGGTCGGAGTCCTTCCGACGGCCGATGGCGCCCGGGGGCGGGATCGGCGGCGGGACTGCTCCGGACCAGGCTCGCACGCCCCGACCGTCACGGCATCCCGGGCGATCCGCGCCCTTCCGTGCTACCGACCCGCCCCCGGGCGCCTGGCGATCAGGCCCGCAGCACGACCTTCCCGACCTGCTCCCCGCGCTCCAGCACCCGGTGCGCCTCGGCCACCTCGGCCAGCGGCAGCACCCGGTCCACCACCGGCTTCACCACCCCGGACTCGACCAGCGGCCACACGTGCTCGCGCACCGCCGCCACGATCGCCGCCTTCTCCGCCAGCGGCCGTCCGCGCAGGTTGGTGGCGATCACCGCCGCGCGCTTGCGCAGCAGCGTGTTGAGGTCGAGCTCGCCCTTCACGCCGCCCTGGAGCCCGATGATCACCAGCCGACCGTTGACCGCCAGCGCGTCCACGTTCCGCTGGAGGTACTTGGCGCCCATGATGTCCAGGACCACGTCCGCCCCGGCCCCGCCGGTGGCCTCCCGGAGCGCCTCGACGAAGTCCTGCTCGCGGTAGTCGATCAGGATGTCCGCGCCCAGCTCGGCGCAGCGCGCCAGCTTCTCCGGACTGCCCGCGGTCACCGCGACCCGGGCGCCGACGGCCTTGGCCAGCTGGATCGCCAGGGTCCCGATCCCGCTCGCGCCGCCGTGCAGCAGCACCGTCTCGCCGGGCCGCAGGTGGGCGGTGAGGAAGACGTTGGACCACACCGTGCAGGCGACCTCCGGCAGGGCCGCGGCCTGCTCGGCGGACAGCCCGGCGGGCAGCGGCAGCAGCTGCCCGGTCGGCACCGCGACCAGCTGCGCGTAGCCGCCGCCGGCCAGCAGCGCGCACACCTCGTCGCCGACCGCCCAGCCGGACACCCCGGGCCCGAGCGCGACGATCCGCCCGGCGCACTCCAGCCCCGGATAGGGCGAGGCGCCGGGCGGCGGGTTGTAGGAGCCCTGCCGCTGGAGCAGGTCGGCCCGGTTGACGGCGGTGGCCGCCACCTCCACGAGGACCTCGCCCTCGCCGGGCACCGGGTCGGGCACCTCGGCCCAGACCAGTGCCTCGGGACCGCCGGGTACGGGAATCGTCATCGCATGCATGCCCCGAACCTACTGCGGTTCAGGGCATTTCGCGGGTGCGGCTCAACCGGTCGGGGCGGCCCCGCTGGACTTGATGACGATCACCCGGTCGGTGAGCTGGAGCACCGCGGCCTCCGGCTCGGTGTAGTTGAGCACCCGCCGGCCGCGGACCACCGCGACCACCAGGTCCGCGCACTCGCGCGGGCTGTGCCCGGCCTCGGCCCGGGTGACCGGGCGCTCCACCACGTCCAGCCCGTTGCCGTACGTCAGCAGGTCCTCCATCACCGCCCCGGCGTGCGGGCTGAGCATCGACAGCCCGAGCAGCCGCCCGGCCGAACTGGAGCTGGTGACCACCACGTCGGCGCCGCTCTGCCGCAGCAGCGGCGCGTTCTCGTCCTCCCGGACGGCGGCGACCACGGTGGCGGCCTTGTTCAACTGGCGTGCCGTCAGCGTGATCAGCACCGCGGTGTCGTCCCGCTCCGGCGCGACCACCACCCGCGCGGCGTTGGGCAGCGCGGCGCGGATCAGGGTGTCGGTGCGGGTGGCGTCGCCGACCACGCCGACCAGGCCGTCCCGCGCGGCGCTGTCGATCACCTTGCGCTGCGGGTCGACGACGACGATCTCCTCCTTCTTCACCCCCTGGCCGAGCAGGGTGTCGACGGCGCTGCGGCCCTTCGTCCCGTAGCCGATGACGACGGTGTGCTCGCGCACGGTGGTCCTCCAGCGGTTCAACCGCCATTGCAGGCGGGTCCGTTCGGTGAGCACCTCCAGGGTGGTGCCGACCAGGATGATCAGGAACACCACGCGCAGCGGGGTGACCACGAAGATGTTGGTGAGCCGGGCGCTGTCGCTGAACGGGGTGATGTCGCCGTACCCGGTGGTGGAGAGCGTCACGGTGGCGTAGTACGCCGCGTCCAGGAAGCTGAGCCCGCCTCCGGCGTTGTCGTTGTAGCCCTCCCGGTCGACGTACACGATCAGCGTGGTGGCCACCAGCACGGCGAGCGCCAGCAGCAGCCGGGAGCCGACCTGCCGGACGGCGGGCTCGGCCCGCCGGGCGGGCAGCACGATCCCGGCGTCCGCCCACGGCTCGGTGCCGGGCGACCTGTCGCGCTTCACGCGGTTCACGGCACCTCCAGCAGTTCGACCGGGTCCCCCGCCGCCGCCCCGCCGGGCGGCACCACCGCCAGCGCCTCGGCCCGGGCGAAGCCGCGCAGCATCGCCGGGCCGTCGAAGGCCAGCGGCACAACGCCCCGGGCCGTCCGCCGGACCGGCTGGAGCCGGGTGTCCGTGCGGTGCCCGGGCAGCGCCGCCGCGGCGGGCACCGGGACGGGCGCGGCGGCGGGCCGCCCGGCGCGGGCGTGCAGCAGCGGCAGGACGAGGGTGACCATCCCGGCGACGGCCGCCAGCGGATTGCCCGGCAGGCCCACCAGGTGGCGGCCGCCGGGGAGTTCGGCGAGCAGCATCGGGTGCCCCGGCCGGACGGCGACGCCGTCCACCAGCAGCCGGGCGCCGGCCTCGGCGAGCGCCCGGTGCAGGAAGTCGGCCGGCCCGGCGGCCGTTGCGCCGGTGGTGACCACGAGGTCGGCGGCGGAGTGCCGCAGCGCGTCCCGGAGCAGCGCGAAGTCGTCCCGGACGTACCGGACTTCGGCCGGGTCGGCGCCGGCCGACCGCAGCCAGGGCGGCAGCAGCGGCCCGAGCGCGTCCCGGACCAGTCCCGGCCCGGGCACTCCGGTGGTGCGCAACTCGTCGCCCAGCACGAGCAGTCCGACCTCCGGGCGGCGGTGCACCGTCAGCCGGTCGTGGCCGCAGGCGGCGGCCAGGCCGAGCACGGCCGGGCCCACCGGCGTGCCGGACGGCAGCAACTCCTCGCCCCGGCGGCACTCCTGGCCGCGCGGACGGACGTCCTGGCCGGTGGTCAGCGGCCGCGGTCCGCGGTCGTGCAGCAGCGCGCCGTCCAGCCGGCCGTGCTCACGGCGCAGCACGGCGGTGGCGCCGGGCGGCAGCTGGGCGCCGGTGGCGGTCTCCACGGCGGTGCCGTCGGCCAGCGGCGCCGGCTCGGCCCCGCCGGCCAGCACCCGCCCGGTGACCCGCCAGGGGCCGGGGCCGGCCACCGCCCAGCCGTCCATCGCGGAGGTGTCGTACGCCGGCAGGTCGGTCAGGGCGCCGAGCGGCTCGGCGAGGGTGTGGCCGAGCGCCTCGGCCAGCGGGAGCGCGACGGTGGGCAGTGGGCGCAGCCCGGCCCGGCGGGCGGCCTCCCGGGCCCGGGGCCAGCTCAGCGGTCCGGGAGCGGTGGGCGGTGCGGCCGCGGTGGTCTGCCCGACCGCGCTCACGACTCGCCCGGGGCGTCGGCGGCGCCCCACCGTTCGGCGAGGGCCTCGGTCCGCCGGGTCGCCTCGGCGACGGCCTGCGCCCCGCCGCCCCGCTGGGCGGCCGCGTAGCCGATCAGGAAGGCGGTCAGCGGCGCGGCCGGCCTGGCCACTCCGTGCGCGACCACCCGGGCCGCGTCGAGCAGACCACGGACGTCCACGTCCAGGTCGATGCCCAGGTCGGCCTTGACCTCGGCGATCCAGTCATCCAGCGTGCGCTCCATGCGCCCATGCTGCCCGATGGGTGGTTTCCCCGAGGTGTTGGGCCCCGTGTGCGGCGCGCGTCGTTTCGCTCACACGCCGCCTGCGGTCACCGTGAGGTCAGCGGCGGGCTCACCGCCGGTCGCGGTCGCGGGCCCGCTCCAGGTCCTCCCAGGTGTCGCAGTCGTGGGCGGCCCGGTCGGTGTCGGTCACCCGCGGCCCGCTCAGTCCGCCGAGCAAGCGCCGTAGCGACTGGCCCGCCGGATCGCCGAGCGCGGCCAGCGCGGCGCGCAGCGCGGCGGTCCGGTAGGCGGCGGCGAGCGGTTGGTCGCGGCCGTCCGCGTCGACCAGGAGGGCGGCGTCCCCCTGCGCCCCGGCCTCGTCGAGGGCGGTGACCAGCCGTTCCACCGTCCGCCGGTTCAGGAACGGCAGGTCGGCGGCGAGCAGCAGCACGGTGTCCGCGGTGACCAGGTCGAGCCCGGCGGCGACGGCGGCGACCGGACCGCCGCCGGGCGGCCGCTCCCTGGTCCAGCGGACTCCGGCCCGCGCGGTCGGCCGGGCCGGGCCGACCACGACGGTGGTCCGGGCGCCCGCGCAGGCGGCGAGCACCCGGTCGAGCAGGGTGGTCCCGCCGACGGTCAGGCCGGGCTTGTCGGCCCCGCCGAGGCGCCGGGCGGCCCCGCCCGCCGGGACGATCGCGTCGTACGGCGTCATGCGGCCAGTATCCGCCCGTACTACCGCGCCCCGGGCTCCTCCTCGGGCCCGGGCAGGGGCCCGGGCTCCGGCTCGGACTCGGGCAGGGGCGCGGGCTCCGGCTCCTTCTCGGGTCGCGCATCCGGCTCCGGCCCGGCCGCGCGGGAGGTGTTGGCGCTCGCGCCCAGCGACAGGAAGGCGGGCAGGGTCAGCTCCCCGTACCGCTCGTTCATCGCCGTGACCAGCGCCTCCGGGTCGTCCGGGTGCTCGGCCAGCAGCCGGTCGAAGTCCTGGAGGTACTCGCCGGTGAAGGCCAGCACCCGGGCGGCGTCGTCGCCCTGGTCCGGGGCCCGGTGGCCGGCGATCACCCGGTCCGCGCCGAGGTCGGCGATCCGGCCGAGGTTGTGCCCCCAGATGGTGCGCTGGGCCGGGGTGGTGTCGGCCGTCCACAGGTGGGTGCCGTTGGCGACGAAGTCCCCGGCGATCACCGTGCGGATGCTCGGCACGTGGACGACCGTGGAGTCCGCGCAGTCGGCCTGGCCGAGCAGCAGGACGGGGATCACCTGGCGGTCCAGCATCAGCGGCTGCGGCAGCAGCGGGGCCGGGATCAGCGGGTGGTCCGGGATGTCGTCGCCGTACACCGGCTTCCACTGGGCGACCTTGGCGGCGACGGTGCGCCGGATCGCCTCGACCACGGCCGGGGCGGCCAGCAGCTGCGCGTCGGGGAAGAGCCGCAGCACCTCCTCGGCGCCGAAGTAGTGGTCCGGGTGCTGGTGGGTGACCACGACCGCGAGCAGGCGCCGGCCCTTGCCCGCGACCCACTCGGCCAGTTGGCGCCCGGCGCTGCGGGTCAGCTGGGCGTCCACCAGGATCGCGGTCCGCTCGCCCATGATCAGGGTGGAGGTGGCGAAGAAGGCCGACTCGGGGCCGGTGAAGACGGCGGTCTCCAGCGGCCGGGCCGGCTCGACGCCCTCGTTCGGCACGGCACCCGCCGCCGGCCCGGCGGACTCGGCGGGGACGCCCGGCCGGCCCTGGGCACGCTCCGCGCCGGCGCTCTCCTCGGGCGGGGACGACGTCACGGGCTGCTCCCTCTGGTCGGCGGTCTGATTACCTGCGCCCTACAGCATGGGAGTACCGGTGTCCGATTGCGCGGGAGGCGCGCCCGGCGCGGCGCGCGTTCCGGATCACGTCACACCGTGCCCCGGACGGGCGAGGGGCCCGTCCACCGGTTCGGCGGACGGGCCCCTCGGACGGCTCGGAGAGCCCGGTCAGCGCTTCGCGGCGCCCCGGCGCAGTCGGGCCAGCCGGTCGGTGACGCCCCAGGTGGTCACCCGCCACAGCGCCTCGACCACGATGTTGCGGCTCATCTTGGAGGCGCCCAGCTCGCGCTCGACGAAGGTGATCGGCACCTCGGCGACCTTGAACCCGGCCTTCACCGTGCGCCAGGCCAGGTCGACCTGGAAGCAGTACCCGGCCGAGGCGACCTCGTCCATGCCCAGGCCGAGCAGGGTCTCCTTGCGGAAGGCCCGGTAGCCGCCGGTGACGTCCCGGATCGGCACGCCCAGCATCAGCCGCGAGTAGGTCGAGCCGCCGCGGGAGAGCAGCAGCCGCGACTTCGGCCAGTTCACCACCCGGCCGCCCGGCACCCAGCGCGAGCCCAGCACCAGGTCGGCGCCGCGCAGCGCGCCCAGCAGCCGGTCCAGTTCCTCGGGCTGGTGCGAGCCGTCCGCGTCCATCTCGACCAGGACGTCGTAGCCGTTGTCGATGCCCCAGCGGAAGCCCGCGAGGTAGGCGGCGCCGAGGCCCTCCTTGCCCTTGCGGTGCATCACGTGCACCTGGCGGTCCTCGGCGGCCAGCTTGTCGGCCAGCTCACCGGTGCCGTCGGGGCTGTTGTCGTCGGCGACCAGCACGTGCGCCTCGGGCACGGCGGCACGGACCCGGCCGACGATCCGCTCGACGTTCTCCGCCTCGTTGTAGGTCGGGATGATCACCAGGACCTTGCCGAGATCAGCAAAACTCTGCTGGTTCACGGTCACGTACAAACCTCTCGGCCGATGACGGGGGGTCTCGGAACACCGGCGCCCGCACTCTGGAACGCGGCTCCACCGGCAGCCTGCCGGGGATCACCTCGGCGGACGGCTGCGCGCAGGGGCGGAGGCTACTGCGTCCTGGCATCCTACTACCGCACCGGGAACCACCGCTCCGGCCATGGCACTCCCACTGGATGCCCACCGTTTCCCCCTGGGTGACACCGTTCGGCTAGGGTCGTTCCCCTGCCCGTGCCCGGACCGCCCGCACCGGCGGGCCCGCCCCGGCGATCCGGACCCGTGACGTCCGGGGCCGCCCAGACAGCGAAGGAGTAGGACCGCGCGCATGGACAGGCTCGTCAACACCGTCCGCCCGTACGCCTGGGGGTCGCTCACCGCCCTGCCCGAGCTGCTCGGGCAGCGGCCGACCGGCGAACCGCAGGCCGAGCTGTGGATGGGCGCCCACCCCGGCGCCCCGTCGCGCGCCGACCGCGGCGCGGGCCCGCGCCGGCTGGACGAGCTGATCGCGGCCGACCCCGAGGGCGAGCTGGGCGCCGCGAGCGTGGCCCGGTTCGGCCCGACCCTGCCGTTCCTCTTCAAGGTCCTCGCCGCGGGCATCCCGCTGTCGATCCAGGCCCACCCGACGCTGGACCAGGCCCGGGCCGGCTTCGCCGCCGAGAACGCCCTCGGCATCCCGCTGGACGCCCCCGAGCGGAACTACCGGGACGCCAACCACAAGCCCGAAATGGTCTGCGCGCTGGGCGAGTTCGAGGGCCTCTGCGGCTTCCGCCGGCCCGCCGAGGCGGCCCAGCTGCTGTCCGGGCTCGCGGTGCCGGGGCTCGCCCCGGTGATCGACCGGCTGACGGCCGGGGGAGAGTCCGAGGCGCTGCGCGGCGCCCTGACCGCCGCCCTCGCGCTGGACGAGGAGACCGTCCGGCGCACCGTCGAGGTGCTGGCGCTGACCGACCCCGACGGCGAGTACGAGCCGTACGCCCGGATCGCCAAGGACTTCCCGGACGACCGCGGCGTGGTCGCCGGCATGCTGCTCAACCACTTCCGGCTGCGCGCCGGCGAGGCGCTCTACCTGGGCGCCGGGGTGCCGCACGCCTATCTGTCCGGCGTCTGCGTCGAGCTCCAGGCCAACTCCGACAACGTGCTGCGGGCGGGCCTCACCCCGAAGCACATCGACGTGCCGGAGCTGCTGGAGGTCGTGGTCTTCGAGGCCGGCGCCCCCGAGCCGGTGCGCCCGGCCGCGGTCGAGGGCACCCCGGGCGAGGAGCTCTACCCCGTCCCGATCGACGAGTTCCGGCTCTCCCGCTTCACACTGGACGGCGTCGAGCGCGAGATCGACGGCCGCACCCCGCAGATCCTGCTCTGCACCCGGGGCACCGCCCGCCTCACCGCCGCCGACGGCACCGTGCTGGACCTGGCCCGCGGCCAGTCCGCCTTCCTCCCCGCCACCGGCGCCCCGACCCGCCTCTCCGGCACCGGCAGCACGCTCTTCCGCGCCACCGTCACCGTCTGACGGCCCCGGGGCTCAGTCCCGGGTCATGTCGACGAAGCGCGAGTAGTGGCCCTGGAAGGCCACCGTGATGGTCGCGGTCGGACCGTTGCGGTGCTTGGCGACGATCAGGTCGGCCTCGCCCGCGCGCGGGGACTCCTTCTCGTAGGCGTCCTCGCGGTGCAGCAGGATGACCATGTCGGCGTCCTGCTCGATCGAGCCGGACTCTCGGAGGTCCGAGACCATCGGCCGCTTGTCGGTGCGCTGCTCGGGGCCACGGTTCAGCTGGGAGAGCGCGATGACCGGGACCTCCAGCTCCTTGGCCAGCAGCTTGAGGTTACGGGACATGTCCGAGACCTCCTGCTGGCGGTTCTCGGCCCGGCGGGAGCCGCCGGACTGCATCAGCTGGAGGTAGTCGATGACGATCAGCTTGATGTCGTTGCGCTGCTTGAGCCGGCGGCACTTGGCCCGGATCTCCATCATCGACAGGTTCGGCGAGTCGTCGATGAACAGCGGCGCCTCGCTGACGTCGGGCATCCGCCGGGCGACCCGCGTCCAGTCGTCGTCCGTCATGTTCCCGGAGCGCATGTGGTGCAGCGCCACCCGGGCCTCGGCGGAGAGCAGGCGCATGGCGATCTCGTTGCGGCCCATTTCGAGCGAGAAGATCACGCTCGGCAGCTTGTGGTGGATCGAACAGGCCCGCGCGAAATCCAGCGCGAGCGTCGACTTGCCCATCGCGGGGCGGGCCGCGATGACGATCATCTGGCCGGGGTGCAGGCCGTTGGTGAGCTGGTCGAAGTCGGCGAAGCCGGTCGGCACGCCGGACATCTGGCCCTGGCGGGAGCCGATCGCCTCGATCTCGTCGAGGGCGCCCTCCATGATGTCGGCGAGCGGCGCGTAGTCCTCGTTGGTGCGCTGCTCGGTGACGGCGTAGATCTGCGCCTGGGCGGCGTTGACGATCTCGTCCACGTCGCCCTCGGCCGCGTAGCCCATGCCGGCGATCCGGGTGCCCGCCTCGACCAGCCGGCGCAGCACCGCGCGCTCGTTGACGATCTGCGCGTAGTACTCGGCGTTGGCCGCGGTCGGGACGGAGTTGACCAGGGTGTGCAGGTAGGCGGCGCCGCCGACGCGCTGGAGCTCGCCGCGCTTGGTCAGCTCGCCGGCCACGGTGATCGGGTCGGCCGGCTCGCCGCGGGCGTAGAGGTCGAGGATCGCGCCGTGGATCATCTCGTGCGCGGGCCGGTAGTAGTCGGCCGGCTTGAGCACCTCGACCACGTCGGCGATGGCGTCCTTGGAGAGCAGCATGCCGCCGAGGACGGACTTCTCGGCGTCCAGGTCCTGCGGGGGGACGCGCTCGAAGCCGTCCGTCCCGCCCTGGCCACCGTCCTCGTCCCGGCGCTGCCAGCCGCCCTCCGACCGGCCGCCCTTGTCGTCCTTCCGGAAGCCGCCCTTCTGGAAACCGTCCTTCCGGAAGCCGTCCTTCTGGAAGCCGTCGCGCTTCGGGAAGCCCTCACGGCCGCCGTTCTGGTGCCCTTCGCCACTCCGGCGCGAGACCGGCAGCCGGTCCCCGGGGCCGTCCGGGAAGGGGGCGTCGTCGAAGGCGCCGACCGGGAAGGGATCCTCGGCGGTCTGCCAGTCGTCCTCCGGCGGCGGGGCGTCGTGGTCGTCGTACTGGGGGCCGGTCACGCGTGTTCCCCGATCAGCGAGTGGTGCGAAGTTGGAGCGGGCCTTGCCGGTGGCTGGATGGAACGGATCCGCTCCTCTTTGTACGCCACGGCCCCGACAAATCGGACGCCGGGGCGGTGGGAGTGTCGGGCGGAGGGCCCACGCTAAGGCGCCGGACGCCGTTGCGCCAAGACGGTTATCCACAGGGGGTGTGGATGAACGGCCCCGGCCTGTGGAGAACTGCCGCAAAGCTGTGGACACCCCTGTGGACGTCCCTGTGGATAACCGGACGATCGATCCACCGTCAACCTGCTGACCTGGGATTACCACTTCCCGGGCCTGTGCATGAGAAATTCTTCACACGCCTCCGAATGGCTGTGGGCACGGAGCGGGCGAACCGTGTCGCTCAGAGTTTCGAGTAATAGGCATGAACCACTTACATCCATTACCTGTGGATGAGTAGCCTGGAGCCCATGACCGCCACGACCCCGACCCGGGCCTCCCGCCGTCGGCACGACCGGGAGATCCTCGCCCTGGCCGTCCCGGCCTTCGGCGCGCTGGTCGCCGAACCGCTCTTCCTGATGGCCGACTCGGCGATCGTCGGCCACCTCGGCACCCCCCAGCTGGCCGGGGTGGGCGTCGCCTCCGCCGCGCTCTCCACCGCCACCGGCGTGTTCGTCTTCCTGGCCTACGCCACCACCGCGGCGGTCGCCCGCCGGATCGGTGCCGGGGACCGCCGGGGCGCCGTGCAACAGGGCATCGACGGCATCTGGCTCGCCCTGGGCCTGGCCGTCCCGGTGGTCCTCCTCACCCTGCTGCTGGCTCCCCTGGTGGCCGACGTGCTGGGTGCCTCGGCGACCGCCGCGCCGCACGCCGTGACGTACCTGCGGATCAGCTCCCTGGGCATCCCGGCGATGCTCGTGGTGCTGGCCGCCACCGGGGTGCTGCGCGGCCTCCAGGACACCCGCACGCCGCTGGCGGTGGCCGTCGCGGGCTTCGCCGCCAACATCGGCCTGAACGCCGGCCTGGTGTACGGCGCCGGGCTCGGGGTGGCCGGCTCCGCCTGGGGCACCGTGCTCGCGCAGACCGGGATGGCCGCCGCCTACCTGGTCGTGGTGGTCCGCGGCGCCCGCCGGGAGGGGGCCTCGCTGCGGCCGGACGCGGCGGGCATCCGGGCCAGTGCCAGGGCCGGCGGTCCGCTGCTGGTCCGCACGGTCAGCCTGCGCGCGGTGCTGATGACCGCCACCGCGGTGGCCGCCCGGATCGGCGACGACCAGGTGGCCGCCCACCAGATCGCCATGACGCTGTTCAACTTCCTGGCCTTCGCCCTGGACGCCATCGCCATCGCTGGCCAGGCCGTCATCGGCCGCTTCCTGGGCGCCTCGGACGTCCCGGGCGCCCGGGCCGCCACCCGGCGGATGGTCGAGTGGGGCGTCGTCTCCGGGCTGGTCCTCGGCCTGCTGGTGGTGCTCGCCCGCCCGCTGTACGTCCCGCTGTTCACGCCCGACCCGGCCGTCCGGGCCCAGCTGGACACCGCCCTGCTGCTGCTCGCGCTCACCCAGCCGGTGGCCGGCCTGGTCTTCGTGCTGGACGGCGTGCTGATGGGTGCCGGGGACGGTCCGTACCTGGCCTGGGCCGGGCTGGCGACCCTGGCGGTGTTCGTCCCGGTGGCCCTCGCGGTACCGGCCACCGGTGCCGGACTGGCCGGGCTCTGGTGGGCGATGAACCTGTTCATGCTGCTCCGGGCCGGCTTCCTCGCCTGGCGCGCCCGCGGCGGCAAGTGGCTGGTCACCGGAGCGGTGCGCGGCTGAGGCGCCCCGGGCCCGGAGAGGACCGGGAACGACCCGGGCGAACCGGGCGAACCGGGAACGACCGAGGGCCGGACTCCCGGAGGAGTCCGGCCCTCAGGCCTTGGAGCTACGGAGCTCAGGCAGCCACGACGGCGACGTCGAGGTTGGCCACGACGTCCGAGTGCAGCTTGACCGAGACCTTGTGGGTGCCCACGGTCTTGATCGGCGAGGCGATCGCGACGGCGCGCTTGTCCACGGCCGGGCCGCCGGCGGCCTTGATGGCCTCCACGACGTCGGCCTGGGTCACCGAGCCGAACAGACGGCCGGCGTCGCCCGAGCGGACGGCCAGCTTGACCTGGACGCCCTCCAGCTTGCCCTTGACGTCGTTGGCGGCGTCCAGGGTCTGGATCTCGTGGATCTTGCGGGCGCGACGGATGGCGTCGACGTCCTTCTGACCACCCTTGGTCCAGCGGATGGCGTAGCCACGCGGGACCAGGTAGTTGCGGGCGTAGCCGTCCTTGACCTCGACGACCTCGCCGGCGGAGCCGAGACCCGGCACCTCGTGCGTGAGGATGATCTTCATTACTCGGTCACCCTCTCTTAGCGCGCGGTGCTGGTGTAGGGCAGCAGCGCCATCTCACGGCTGTTCTTCACGGCCGTGGCGACGTCACGCTGGTGCTGGGTGCAGTTGCCGGTCACCCGACGGGCACGGATCTTGCCGCGGTCGGAGATGTACTTCCGCAGCAGGTTCGTGTCCTTGTAGTCAACGTAGTTGACCTTGTCCTTGCAGAAGACGCAAACCTTCTTCTTCGGCTTGCGAGCAGGCGGCTTCGCCATTGTGTGCTCCATTTGGGGTTCACGGCCCGGCGGGCGTCCGGGGACGCCGGCGGCCGGGCCGCACGAAATCTGTCAGCTCTTAGAACGGGGGCTCTTCCGAGTAGCCGCCGCCACCGGACGGGGCACCCCAGCCGCCGCCCTGGTTTCCACCGGACGGGGCGCTGGAGGCCCAGGGGTCGTCGGAGGGGCCGGACTGGCCGCCGCCGGAGTTCCCACCCCAGCCGCCGCCCTGCTGGCCGCCACCCTGCTGACCGCCCCAGCCACCGCCCTGGCCGCCGCCCTGCTGGCCGCCGAAGCCGCCACCGGGGCCGCCGGACCGGTTGGCCCGGGTGACCTTGGCGGTCGCCGAGCGCAGGCTCGGGCCGACCTCGTCGACCTCGACCTCGAAGACCGTCCGCTTCTCGCCTTCCTTGGTCTCGTAAGACCGCTGGCGCAGTCGGCCCTGCACGATGACGCGCATGCCGCGCTGCAGCGACTCGGCCACGTTCTCCGCCGGCTGCCGCCAGACGTTGCACGTGAGGAAGAGGCTCTCGCCGTCCTTCCACTCGTTCGTCTGACGGTCGAAGGTGCGGGGGGTGGACGCGATGCGGAACTTCGCGACCGCCGCACCCGACGGGGTGAAGCGCAGCTCGGGGTCGTCGACGAGATTGCCGACGAGGGTGATGACGGTCTCGCCTGCCATGGTGGTGATGACCTCTCGGGAAGATGTCCGTTCACCGCTGTTTCACGTGAAACAGCGGACGCGAGCTACCCGAGACCCGAAGGCCTCAGAGGTGGCTCAGTGGGTGTCCGGGCGCAGGACCTTGGTCCGCAGAACCGACTCGCTCAGGCCCATCTGGCGGTCGAGCTCCTTGACGACCTCAGGCGTGGCCTTCAGGTCGATGACCGAGTAGATGCCCTCGGACTGCTTGTTGATCTCGTAAGCCAGACGGCGACGACCCCAGGTGTCGACCTTCTCCACCTTGCCGCCGCCGTTGCGGACGACGGTGAGGAAGTTCTCGATCAGGGGGGAGACAGCGCGCTCCTCGACCGAGGGGTCGAGGATGACCATCACCTCGTAGTGACGCATGAGTAACCCACCTCCTTTGGACTCAGCGGCCACGGTCTCTCCGTGGCAGGAGGGTTGTGCGTAGCGTCGGCACCGGAGCAGTACCGACTCCGGCCCACCGTAGCGGCCGGGTCGGACAGTCGACCCCCGCACCACCCGGATCGGGTGTCACCCGGAAGAGGGCGCAAGGGGGCACAACTACACCAGTGCAGACGGCACAGCCTACCCGCACCCGGACGGACGAACAAAACGCATAGGGGTTGTGAGACCGGCCCAACCGCCGCAATCTGGACGGAACGGGATTCCTGCCCGTTCGTCTCCACGCCAGGAGGTGGGAGTCATGGCCCAGTCCGTCCACCGCATGCCCGCGCTCACCCTGAACACCGACGGCCACCCGCACCCCCGCGAGAACACCCTGGTGGGCGTCACCGCCCTGCTGGGCGTGATCGCCTTCACCACCTCGTTCTTCCACAACCTGCACCTGCTGACCTCGTGGACCGGCCTGTTCGGGATCATCACCGGCCTGTGGGGCATGTTCGTCTCGGTCACCACCGCCGAGCGCTTCGTCCTGATGATCACGCTCGGCGCCGCCGCGATCGGCTTCTACCTCGGCGTCGCCCGCGGCGGCCTCTGGGGCTGAACGCCCTCCCCAGGAACCCCCGGCGCCCCCGTCGCGTGTCTGCTGAGGAGACAGCCGCCCGACGGGGGCGCCGTCGTGCCCGCCGCGCCGGGCGCCCGGGCCCCGGACGATAGGGTCGACCCGAGAACCTGGGGCCACCGCAGCCCGACCGACGAGGAGCACCGAGCAATGAGCCTGCGCCTGAGGACGATCACCCGCGAGGAGCACCTCGCCTTCATCAGGAGCCGCGCCTCGGCCAGCCACATGCAGGTGCCGTCGTGGGGTGACGTGAAGGCCGAGTGGCGCTCCGAGTCGATCGGCTGGTTCGACGACGCGGACCAGCTCGTCGGCGCCGGCCTGGTGCTCTACCGGCAGCTCCCCAAGCTCAAGCGCTACCTCGCCTACCTGCCCGAGGGCCCGGTCATCGACTGGTTCGACCGCGACCTCGACCGCTGGCTCTCCCCGATGCTGGCGCACCTCAAGTCGCAGGGCGCGTTCTCGGTGAAGATGGGCCCGCCGGTGGTCATCCGCCGCTGGAACGCCCCCACCATCAAGGAGGCCATCGCCGGCAAGCAGGCCAAGCGGCTGCGCGACGTCGAGGCCGACTGGTACGAGGCGCGGGCCTTCGAGGTCGCCGACCGGCTGCGCAAGGCCGGCTGGCTCCAGGGCGAGGACGGCGGCGCGGGCTTCGGCGACGTCCAGCCCCGCTACGTCTTCCAGGTGCCGCTGGCCAACCGCTCGCTGGACGACATCCAGAAGGGCTTCAACCAGCTCTGGCGCCGCAACATCAAGAAGGCGGAGAAGAGCGGCGTCGAGGTCTTCCAGGGCGGCTACGACGAGCTGCCGATCTTCCACCAGCTCTACCTGGTCACCGCCGAGCGCGACAAGTTCACCCCGCGCCCGCTGGCCTACTTCCAGCGGATGTGGAAGGCCCTCGTGGCCGAGGACCCCAACCGCATGCGCCTCTACATCGCGTACCACGAGGGCGAGCCGCTGGCCGCCACCACGATGCTGGTGGTCGGCGAGCACGTCTGGTACTCCTACGGCGCCTCGGCCAACCACAAGCGCGAGGTCAAGCCGTCCAACGCCATCCAGTGGCGGATGATGCGCGACGCCTACGCCCTCGGCGGCGGCGTGTACGACCTGCGCGGCATCAGTGACACCCTGGACGAGGACGACCACCTGTTCGGTCTGATCCAGTTCAAGGTCGGCACCGGCGGCCAGGCGGCCGAGTACCTCGGCGAGTGGGACTTCCCGCTCAACAAGCTGCTGCACAAGGCCCTCGACCTCTACATGTCCCGCCGCTGAGGAGGCTGCCCCGATGACGCTGTCGCTCTACCTCGACACCGAACGCTGGCGCGCGCACCAGCGCTCCGTCCTCGCCGAGTTCCCCGGTCTGGTGCCGGTCGCCAAGGGGAACGGCTACGGCCTGGGCAACCACCGGCTGGCCGAGGAGGCGACGCTGCTGGGCACCGGGGTGCTCGCCGTCGGGACGGCGTACGAGGCGGCCGACGCCGCCGAGTGGTACGGCGGCGAACTGCTGGTGCTCACCCCCTACCGGGTTGGCGAGGAGGTGCTGCCGCTGCCGCACGCCCGGGTGATCCGGACGGTGGCGAGCGTGGACGCGCTGCGGGCGCTGCACGGCGCCCGGGTGGTGGTCGAGTGCATGACCACCATGCGCCGGCACGGCGTGGGCGCCGACGACCTGCGCACCGTCGCCGCCGAGCTGGAGGACGTCGCCTTCGAGGGCCTGGCGCTGCACCTGCCGATGGACCGGCCGGACGGCTCCGACCCCGTCGACGAGGTCGTGTACTGGGTGGACACCGCCGCGGCGGCCGGCATCCCGGTGCACACCGTGTTCGTCAGCCACCTCGGCGCGGCCGGCATGGAGCAGCTGGCCAAGCGCTACCCGCAGACGGTCTTCCGGGCCCGGATCGGCACCCGGCTCTGGCTGGGCGACCACGCCGCGCTGGAGGTCCGGGCCACCGTCCTGGACGTCACCCCGGTGCGCAAGGGCGACCGCTACGGCTACCGCCAGCACCCGGCGCCCTCCGACGGCCACATCCTGGTGGTCGCCGGCGGCACCGCCCACGGCATCGGCCTGGAGGCGCCCAAGTACCTCCAGAGCATGGGCGCGCGGGCCAAGGGCATCGCCCGGGCCGGGCTGGCGACCGTCAACAAGACCAAGTCGCCGTTCCACTGGTCCGGCAAGCAGCTGTGGTTCGCCGAGCCGCCGCACATGCAGGTCTCGCTGCTGTTCCTGGACGGGGACACCAAGCCCCCGGTGATCGGCGACGAGCTCGGTCTCCAGGTCCGGCACACCACCACGCACTTCGACCGCGTGGTGGACCGCTGACCGTCCCGGTCACCCGGGAAGGCCCGGCTCCTGCCCGGTGGGGCCCGGCCTTCCGGCCCCGTCCCCGGTGACCCCGCCCCCGGCACGTTCCCCGGCCGGCTCCGGCGGCTCCGGCTCGTTCAGCCACTGCTCGGAGCCGGCCGGCGCGTACCCGGCGTAGCTCTCCTCCTCGCGCAGCCGGCGGGCGGTGCCCAGCACGGCCACGTCCGGGGCGTGGTCCAGCACCCCGCCGGACGGGTCGTCGCTGCCGTCCCAGCGGACCGGGTCGCGGTCCGGGTGGAGGGCGTCGCGGACCACCACGGCGACCAGGTAGAGCGTGCCCGCCAGGTGCAGCCCGATCGCGAAGTGGTACCAGCCCTCGCTGAGCCCGTGCTGCTTGGAACCGGTGACGAAGCCCAGGTGGGACCAGATGCCCAGGGTGTAGAGCACCTCGCAGGCCTGCCAGATCAGGAAGTCCCGCCAGCGCGGCCGGGCGAGCACCGCGAGCGGCAGCAGCCAGAGCGCGTACTGCGGCGAGTACACCTTGTTGGCGAGCACGAAGAGCGCGACCACCAGGAAGGCCAGCTGGGCGAAGCGCGGCCGGCGCGGGGCCGAGAAGCCGAGCCAGGCGATGGCCAGGCAGCCCAGCACCATCAGCGCGCCGATGTAGAGGTCGAGGTTCTCCAGCCCGACGCCGCGGCGCTGCATCAGGATCAGCCAGAACGAGCCGTAGTCCTCGCCGCGGTGCTTGCTGAACACGTAGAAGGTCGACCAGCCCTGCCAGTTGGCCACCATGATCGGCAGGTTGACCACCAGCCAGGAGCCGACCGCGCCGCCCAGCGCCAGCCGGAACTCCCGCCAGCGGCCGGCCCGCCAGCAGAGCACCAGCAGCGGGCCGAGCAGCAGCACCGGGTAGAGCTTGGCCGCGGTGGCCAGGCCGATGAAGACGCCGGCCCAGCCCGGCCGGGAGCCCGACCACCAGGCCATCGCCACGGCGGCCAGGGCGACCGCGAGCAGGTCCCAGTTGACGGTGCCGTTGAGCAGCAGGACGGGCGAGAGCGCGAACAGCAGGGCGTCCCACGGGCGGCGCCGGTGGGTGCGGGAGAGGGCCACCACCGCGACCACCGCGCAGGCCATCAGCATCCCGGCGTTGATCGCCCAGAACCACTGCTCCTGGGTCTGCTGGCTCCCGCCGCCGGGCGTCAGCCAGGCCGCGACCTGCATGAACAGGCCGGTGAGCACCGGGTACTCCAGGTACTGGAGGTCGCCCGAGGTGCCGGGGATGCGGTCCACGTACGGGTGCAGCCCGGCCGCGAAGCCGCGCCCGGTGAACAGGTGGGGGACGTCGCTGTAGCAGGCGTGGACGTACTGCGGGGAGCCGGGCTGGAACCAGGCCTGCTCGTAGCAGGGCAGCTTCTGCACCATGCCGAGCACCGACACCACGATCACCGCGAGGGCCAGGAAGCGCGCCGGGATCCACCAGGAGACGCCCAGCAGCGCCCGGCGCCCGGGCGGCCCGCCGATCACCTCGCTGCCGGCCGCCGCGATCGGGTCCTCGTCGGCCGGGACGACCACGGTGTCGGCGGGTGGCGCGGCCGTGGCGACGGCTGCCGGGGTGGGCCCTGCGGCGGCACCGGAACCGACCGGGCCGGCGGTTTCGTCACGATCGCTCGACGTCATGCCGGACATCCTGCCGCACCGATCGCACCGGGACGAGGAGGACCCCGCAACGGTCCGCACTCCGGACGGCGGGCGGGTTCGCCAATCATGACGAAACCGCCCCAACGCCCACGGCCTCCGGTGGCCCCCGACGAGAACGGCGGTGGCGGCCCTCCGAGGAGGAACGCCACCGCCGTCACGGGTTCCGCCGGGCTACTGCCCGGTCGGCAGGCCCTGGAGGCCGCCGCCACCGGTGCTGCTCGGCGTCGGCTTGCCGCCGCCACCGCCGCCCGGGTGGCCGCCGCCGCCGGTGCCGTTGCCGCCACCGGGCGGCGTGGTGTCCGTCGAGGTCGGCGACGGGGTCTGGCAGCCGATCACCGGCAGACAGCTGTTGCCCGGGTTCGGGCCCTTGCTGGTCGAGTGGGTCGGGTGGTCGCCGGGGCAGTCCACGCCCGGCACGCAGGTCTGCGTCGGCTGCGGCTGCTGCGGCTGCGGGTCCTGCGACTGGCTCTGCGCCGGGGCCGACGGGGTGTCGCTGGCGGTCGGACCCGCCGACGCGGTGGCCGTGGACGGCGCACCGGAGGAGTCCACCTCGGTGCCGACCGGCTGCGGCGTCGGGAAGTCCATCTTCTTCTCGTTGGCCAGCGCCGCCTTCATGTACCGGGTGAAGACGTCGGTCGGGATGTCACCACCGTGGATGGAGGTCTTCCCGCCGGTGCCCTTGAGCGACTGCCGCTCGTGCTTGCTCGGGTCCTCGCGCCACATCGCGACGCTGGTGACCAGCTGCGGGGTGTAGCCGACCCACCAGGCCGACTTGTTCTCGTCGGTGGTACCGGTCTTGCCCGCCACCGGGCGGCCCAGGTCCTTGGTCTTCTTGCCGGTGCCGTTCGCCGCCACGTTCACCAGCACGTCGGTGACGTTGTCGGCGACCGCGGGCTCCAGCGCGACCTTGAGGTCCTTCTTGCCGAAGCCGGCGCGCTCCACCCCGTTCACCTCGACCTTGGTGACCGAGTACGGCTCGGCCTCCTTGCCGCTGGCCGCCAGGGTGCCGTAGGCGGTGGCCATCCGGATCGGGCTGATGGTGGAGGTGCCGAGCGGGAAGGTCGCGGTCTTCGGGTCGGCGAGGCTGTCCTTCCGGATGCCCATCTGGACCGCGATGTCGGCCACGTTCTGGCCGCCGACGTCCTGGTTGAGCTGGACGAAGGGCACGTTGTACGAGTACTGCATGGCCTGCCGCAGCGAGACGTAGCCGCGCTTGCCGGGGTCCTCGTTCTTCTGGTGGTAGGGCTTGCCGTCGTCGCCGATCACCAGCGAGCCGTCCGGCTTGTGGATCTCGGACAGGTCGTCGGCGAGGTAGCGGCTGTCGGCGTTGATCCGCTTCGGCTTGCCCTTGTCGTCCTTCGCGGTCTGCACGCCGACCTGCATCGCGGTGGCCAGCACGAAGGGCTTGAAGGTCGAACCGACCTGGACACCGGTGGCGTCGGCGTTGTTGCCGAAGTGCCCGTTCTCCACGCCGTCGCCGCCGTAGAGGGCGACGATCGCGCCGTCGCCGGGGCGGATGCTGGCGGAGCCGAACTGGATGTTGGTGTCGTTGTCCGGACGCTTCTGCGGGTCGAGGTTCTCCGCCTTGACGTCGTCGACGGCCTTCTTCAGGGCGTCGACCTTCTCCTTCTCGAAGGTCGTGTAGATCTTCAGCCCGCCGCGGTCGATCATCTGCTGGGTGATCGTCTTGTCGGTGGACGTCACGTACTTGTTGGCGGTGTCGACCAGGTAGCTGATCTCACCGTTCATGTTGGAGCTGGCCTTCTGCGGGATCGGGTCCGGGAAGACGTTGCACTTGGCGCGCTCGTCCGGGGTGATCGCCTTGGTGTCGACCATCTGGTCGAGGATCCAGTTCCACCGGCCCTGGGCCCGTTCCCTGTTCTCCGGGTTGGTGGGGTCGTAGTAGGTCGCGCCCTTGAGCAGGCCGGCCAGCATGGCGCTCTGGCAGACGTTCAGGTCCTTGGCGTCCACCCCGTAGTACGCCTGGGCGGCCGCCTGGGCACCGTTCGCACCGCGGCCGAACCAGCTGGTGTTCAGGTAGCCCTTGAGGATCTCGTCCTTGTCCTTGTCCTGGTTGATCTTCAGTGTGATGAAGAACTCCTTCACCTTGCGGCTGAGGGTCTGCTCCTGGCTCAGG
Source organism: Kitasatospora sp. NPDC034533 (assembly GCF_055575155.1). Classification (NCBI taxonomy): domain Bacteria; kingdom Bacillati; phylum Actinomycetota; class Actinomycetes; order Kitasatosporales; family Streptomycetaceae; genus Kitasatospora; species Kitasatospora sp. NPDC034533. Next base: position 124,206 of record NZ_JBVITE010000002.1, on the reverse strand, counting down.
TAGGCGTTCTTCACGTACTGCTGGGTGATCGTCGAGGCGCCCTGGGTCTCACCCCCCTTCGCCATGTTCCAGACGGCGCGGACCATGCCCTTGGGGTCGATGCCGCTGTCGGTCCTGAAGCTCTTGTTCTCCGCGGCGATGACGGCGTTCTGGAGGTTGGGGCTGATGTCCTTGAGCTCGACGATCTGACGGTTGGTCTGTCCCTTGCGGGTCATCTCGCTGTTGTCGGCCCAGTAGTAGATGGTGTTCTGGTTCTGCACCAGGTCGTTCAGCTCCGGGACCTTGGTGGTCTGGTACAGGTAGAACACCAGGCCGACGAAGCAGCCGAAGACCAGCAGGAAGCCGCTCATCCACTGCTTCCAGGACGGCAGCCAGCGCCGGACGCCGGTCTTGCCGAACCGCGGGTAGTCGATGAACCGCTTCTTGCCGGGGTCGGCCGCCGCGGCCGCATCGCGCCGGGCGCCGCCGCCCTTCCCCTTCTTCTGGGCGGCCTTGCGCATCTCCGCGCGGGTCATCCGGGGTTGCTGCGCGGTCTCCCGGACCCCCTGGGGACGCCTGCGGCCGACGCCGTCCGAGCGCAGCTCGTCGGGCCCCGGCCCCCCGCCCCGACGGCCGCCGCCTCCCGGGGGCTGCTGCCCGTCACCGCCCGGGTCGGGCGTCCTTCGCCGTCGCTCGCTCATCTTCCAGTTACTCCTCGCCAGGCGTTTCCAGCCTGAAGGCAGGGTTCACGTCCGATGCCCGCAAAACCGCCCTGAACTCCCGGAGGTGGTCCTCGTGCACACGCGACAGCGTACGCAGCGCGGAAACACAACTAATCGGACATCAGTCCCCAATGCCCACAAAACAGCGAGAGATCATTACACGCCCGTTGCCAACTCCGCCCGCGCGTCGGCTTGTGATCACATTCACGCGCGTCCCCCTTGCCGGTTGCGTGGGCCGGGTTTACTGTTCTCGATATATCGAGCCGATACATCGAAGCGGAATACCGCCGGATGCGGCGGCCGGACGGCGGGCGAGGGGAAGGAGGACCACGGCGATGGGCAGACGCTCAGGAGTGCTGGAGTTCGCCGTCCTCGGCCTGCTCCACGACGCCCCGATGCACGGCTACGAGCTGCGCAAACGGCTGAACATCCTGCTCGGGACCTTCCGGGCACTCTCCTACGGAACGCTCTACCCCTGCCTGAAGAGCCTGGTCGCCCAGGGCTTCCTGGTCGAGGACAACCCGGACGTCGAGTACGTCCCGGCCACCGCGCTCAACGGCAAGCGGTCCAAGATCGTCTACCGGCTCTCCGCCGAGGGGAAGCAGCGCTTCGAGGAGCTGCTCGCCGACTCCGGCCCGGACGCCTGGGAGGACGAGCACTTCGGCGTGCACTTCGCGTTCTTCGGCCAGACCGACCGGGCCGTGCGGATGCGCGTCCTGGAGGGACGGCGCAGCCGGCTGGAGGAGCGGCTGGAGCGGATGCGCAACTCACTGGCCCGGGCCCGCGAGCGGTTCGACGACTACACCGTCGAACTCCAGCGGCACGGACTGGAGTCGGTGGAGCGCGAGGTCCGCTGGCTCAACGAGCTGATCGAGACCGAGCGGTCCAACCGCACCGGCCGCACCAGCCCCGACACCGGCGGCAACTCCGCCGGACCCCGCAAGACTTCGGACGGCCGTGGCCAGCAGACCGGGTCCTCGGACCCGTCCGGGCCGCCGTACGACCGCCCGGGGCGCTCCGCCCAGGAGCGCTGACACCGCGCCAGCCCTGTGCCGCGCGGCAGGATTGGGCGCCTCGCGCCCGTACATGCAGTCATCGAAGAAGCAGGACGAGTTCCGCCGATCCCGGCGGGCCTCATGAGATCACAGGGAGCAACCGGAATGGGTTCGGTTCGCGTAGCCATCGTGGGCGTGGGCAACTGCGCCGCGTCGCTGGTGCAGGGTGTCGAGTACTACAAGGACGCCGACCCGGCCGGCAAGGTCCCCGGCCTGATGCACGTCCAGTTCGGTGACTACCACGTCCGTGACGTGGAGTTCGTCGCCGCCTTCGACGTCGACGCCAAGAAGGTCGGCTTCGACCTGGCCGACGCCATCGGCAACAGCGAGAACAACACCATCAAGATCTGCGACGTGCCGCCGACCGGCGTGACCGTCCAGCGCGGCCACACCCTCGACGGCCTGGGCAAGTACTACCTGGAGACCATCGAGGAGTCGGACGAGGCCCCGGTCGACGTCGTCCAGGTCCTCAAGGACCAGCGGGTCGACGTCCTGGTCTGCTACCTGCCCGTCGGCTCCGAGGACGCGGCCAAGTTCTACGCCCAGTGCGCCATCGACGCCAAGGTCGCCTTCGTGAACGCCCTGCCGGTGTTCATCGCGGGCACCAAGGAGTGGGCGGACAAGTTCACCGAGGCCGGCGTGCCGATCGTCGGTGACGACATCAAGTCCCAGGTCGGCGCGACCATCACGCACCGCGTGATGGCCAAGCTGTTCGAGGACCGCGGTGTCATCCTCGAGCGCACCATGCAGCTGAACGTCGGCGGCAACATGGACTTCAAGAACATGCTCGAGCGCGAGCGCCTGGAGTCCAAGAAGATCTCCAAGACCCAGGCCGTCACCTCGCAGATCCGCGACCGCGAGCTGGGCGCCAAGAACGTCCACATCGGTCCCTCGGACTACGTGGCCTGGCTGGACGACCGCAAGTGGGCCTACGTCCGCCTGGAGGGCCGCGCGTTCGGCGACGTCCCGCTGAACCTGGAGTACAAGCTGGAGGTCTGGGACTCCCCGAACTCCGCCGGTGTCATCATCGACGCCGTCCGCGCCGCGAAGATCGCCAAGGACCGCGGCATCGGCGGCCCGATCCTCTCGGCCTCCTCGTACTTCATGAAGTCCCCGCCGGTCCAGTACTTCGACGACGAGGCCAAGGAGAACGTCGAGAAGTTCATCCGCGGCGAGGTCGAGCGCTGAACCGCTGACCGCGCATAGTCGGCAGGAAGGGCCCACGGTCTCGATGATCGTGGGCCCTTCACGTTTTCGAGGCCAATGTTTCACGTGAAACGTCGGCCGGTTCCATGGCACCCTGGGCGGGTGGCGATCACCGAGAACGGCAGCACCCACCAGTCCGCGCACCGTGCCACGCTCAGCCACCTGCTGAAGGGCCGCGACTTCCGGCGGCTGCTGACCGCCCGGGTGCTCTCCCAGCTCTCGGACGGCGTCTTCCAGGTCTCGCTCGCCGCCTACGTGGTCTTCTCCCCCGAGAAGCAGTCCTCCCCCGCCGACATCGCCTCGGTGCTGGCCGTGATGCTGCTGCCGTTCTCGGTGATCGGCCCGTTCGCCGGTGTGCTGCTCGACCGCTGGCGCCGCCGCCAGGTGCTCTACTTCGGGAACCTGGCCCGCTTCGGGCTGGGCCTGGTCACCGGCGCGCTGCTCCTGGCCGAGGCGCCGACCTGGCTGTTCTTCGCCTCGGCGCTGCTGGTCACCGCGCTCAACCGGTTCATCCTGGCCGGCCTGTCCGCCGCCCTGCCCCGGGTGGTGCGGCAGGACGAGCTGGTCACCGCCAACGCCCTCTCCCCCACCCTCGGGACGGTCGCCGCCGCCTCCGGCGGAGGCATCGGATTCCTGCTGCACCAGCTGATGGCGCCCGGCCCGAAGGCGGACGCCGCGCTGGTCACGGTGGCCGCGGTGCTCTACCTCTCGGCCGCGCTGGCCGCCCGGCGGATGGACCGCGACCTGCTCGGCCCGGAGCAGCACCCGGACCGCCCCGGGATCGGCCGGGCCCTGGTCCGCGCCGCCCTCGGACTCGGCGCCGCGGTGCGCCACCTGGTCCGGGACTGCCGGCCGGCCGTGCACGCGCTGGCCGCCGTCACCGCGGCCCGGTTCTGCTACGGCGTCCTGATCGTGGTCGTGGTGATGCTCGCCCGGTACACCTTCAACGACCCCGCCGACAGCGCGGCCGGGCTGGTCACCCTGGGCCAGGCGGTCGGCCTGTCCGCCGCCGGGTTCTTCGTCGCCGCCGTGGTCAGCCCCTGGTGCACCCGAAGGCTCGGCCTGGCCGGGTGGATGACGGCCTGCCTGGTCGCCCCGGTGCTCTTCGTCCCCGCGCTGGGCCTGGGCTTCGCGCTGGTGCCCTGCCTGATCGCCGCGCTGCTGCTCGGGGTGGTCACCCAGGGCACCAAGATCTGCGCCGACACGGTGGTGCAGGAGTCGGTCGAGGACGAGTACCGCGGCCGGGTCTTCGCCATCTACGACGTGCTGTTCAACGTCGCCTTCGTGGCCGCCGCCCTGGTCACCGCGCTGGTGCTGCCGCTGTCCGGGCGCTCGCTCCCGGTGCTGCTCGGCGTGGCCGGGGTGTACGCCCTGACCGCGGTCCTCTACCTGCGCGCCGCCCGTCGCAGCCCGGTCCCCGGGTGACGCGGCCCGGTCCCGGGTGACCGCTCGCCCCGGAACCGCTGGGGGCCGGGGCGGCGTCCGTCCGAGTCGCTAAGGTACTCAGGCCTGTCGCATCGACAGAACTTAGTCTCGGGGGACGAACTGATGAGCACACCGCCGAACCCGTACGGGCCGCCCCCGCCGGTCGCGCCGTACGGGCCGCCGCCCGGCTACGGGCAACCCGCGCCGCCGGTCCCGCCCGGCTACGGCCCGCCGCCGGCCCACGGGCAGCAGCCAACCTACGGGCAGCAGCCGGCCTACGGTCCGCCACCGGGCCACGGGCAGCCGCCCTCCTTCGGACCGCCACCCGCCTACGGGCAGCAGCCGTACGGTCAGCCGGCCCCCGGGCCGTACGGGCAGCAGCCGCCCCCCGGGCCGTACGGCCCCCCGCAGCCCGCGCCGGTGATGCCGCCCGCCCCGGCCGCCAAGCGCGGCACCCGGTCCAAGCTGCGGATCGCCGGAGTCGTCGGCGGCGGCCTGGCGCTGGCGGTGGGCTACTTCGTCGCCGGACCGAGCGTCAGCAGCGCCAAGCCCGGCGACTGCGTACGGGCCGGCGGCACCCGTGACGTCGAGATCGTCAAGTGCACCGATCCCCGGGCGAACTACCGGGTGCTGGCGAAGTTCGAGGGCACCACCGACCGGAGCCGCTGCGCCGGGACGCCGCAGACCGTGAACACGGTCGCGGGCAAGAGCGGCCGCCGCTGGAACACCAAGCGGTACGTGCTCTGCCTCGGCTCGATGACGCCCGCCCCCACCGGTGTCCCGCCGGTGAAGCAGTCCTGACCCTTCCGCCACTCCTTCCCCGGGGGACCACTTGTCCGTTCCGCCTCCTCCTCCCCAGATGCCGTACGGCCCGCCCCCGGGCGACGGCAACCCGTACGCCTCCGGCGGCTCCTACGGCGCACCGCCCCCGCCGCCGCCCCCGGGGTACGGCTACCCGAGCGCCCCGCCCCCGCCGCCGCCCGGGTACGGCTACCCGGCCGCCCCGCCGCCCCAGCAGCCGTACGGCGTGCAGCCGCCGCCGGACGCCTACGGCTACGGGTACCCGCCGCCGGTGGGCGGGGCCACCTGCCGGTTCTGCGGCGGCTACCCGGCGGTCGACGCCACCGTCCGCGGCCACCAGGGCCTGATCGTCGCCTACCGGATGCTCCGGATGACCGGCCCGTTCTGCCGCACCTGCGGAACGGCGACGGTGCGCGACATGTCCGCCCGGACCCTGGTCCAGGGCTGGTGGAGCTTCGTCTCCTGGGTGCTGACCCCGATCACGCTGCTGCTGAACCTCGGCCCGCACCACAAGTTCAAGCAGCTGCCGCCGCCCGCCCCCGGCACCCACGGCCCCCAGCTCGACCCGGGCGTCCCGCTGACCAGGCGCCCGCACATCGCGATGCTGCTGGTGCCGGTCTCGCTGGCGCTCACCGTGGTGCTGGCCGCCACCGGGGTGCTCGGCCCCGGGAAGGACGACGGCCCGGTCGCCGACCCCCTGCCGAGCCCGAGCCGGTCCACCGTCCTGACCCTGCCCAGCCCCACCTTCACCCTGCCGACCTACACCCCGGCGCCGCTGCCCACCCCCACCTTCACGCTGCCGTCCTACACCCCGCCGGCCGCCGACCCGGCCGACGCCGCCAAGGCCGGGGACTGCCTGCACAACGACGGGAGCGACACCGACCCGAAGATGGCCGTGCTGCCGTGCACGGACGCCAAGGCCCAGTACAAGGTGGTCTACAAGTACACCGGCACGTCCGACAAGGACGCCTGCGCCAAGCAGCCGAAGGCCACCAGCACGTACTGGGTCAAGCACCCGCTCCTTCCGTCCCTGGACTACGTCCTGTGCCTACGGTCGGTCAACGGCTGAGACACCGTGCGGAAACGGGGGTGGCCCGGGCCCGGGCCACCCCCGCCGGCGTTCCTCAGCCCTGCTGCTCGGCCCACCAGGCCCGCAGCGCCCCGACCGCCTCGTCGTGCTCCATCGGGCCGTGCTCCAGCCGCAGTTCGAGCATGTGCTTGTACGCCTTGCCGACCTGCGGGCCGGGCCGGAGGCCGAGCAGCTCCATGATCTGGTTGCCGTCCAGCGCCGGGCGGATGGCGTCCAGCTCCTCCTGCGCCTTCAGCTCGGCGATCCGCGCCTCCAGGCCGTCGTAGGTGCGGGAGAGCGCGGCCGCCTTCTTCTTGTTGCGGGTGGTGCAGTCGGAGCGGGTCAGCTTGTGCAGCCGCTCCAGCAGCGGCCCGGCGTCGGTGATGTAGCGGCGCACCGCCGAGTCGGTCCACTCGCCGCCGCCGTAGCCGTGGAAGCGCAGGTGCAGCTCGACCAGGCGCGAGACGTCCTCGGTGATCTCCTTGGAGTACTTGAGCTCGCGCATCCGCTTGCGGACCATCTTGGCGCCGACCACCTCGTGGTGGTGGAAGGAGACCCGGCCGTCCGGCTCGAAGCGGCGGGTGCGCGGCTTGCCGATGTCGTGCAGCAGCGCGGCCAGCCGCAGGGTGAGGTCCGGTCCGTCCTGCTCCAGGTCGACGGCCTGCTCCAGGACGGTCAGCGAGTGCTCGTAGACGTCCTTGTGCCGGTGGTGCTCGTCCCGCTCCAGCCGCAGCGCCGGCAGCTCGGGCAGCACGTACCCGGCCAGCCCGGTGTCGACCAGCAGCCGCAGGCCCTTCACCGGGTGCGCGGCCAGCAGCAGCTTGTTCAGCTCGGCCTGGATCCGCTCGGCGGAGACGATGGTGATCCGCTCGGCCATCGCGGTCATCGCGGCGACCACCTCGGGCGCCGGGTCGAAGTCCAGCTGGGCGGCGAAGCGGGCGGCCCGCATCATCCGCAGCGGGTCGTCGGAGAAGGACTCCTCGGGGGTGGCGGGGGTGCGCAGCACCCGGGCCTCCAGGTCCTCCAAGCCGTGGTGCGGGTCGACGAAGCCGCGGCCGGGCAGGTCGACGGCCATCGCGTTGACCGTGAAGTCCCGGCGGACCAGGTCCTCCTCGATGGTGTCGCCGTAGCTGACCTCGGGCTTGCGCGAGGTGCGGTCGTACGCCTCGGAGCGGTAGGTGGTGATCTCGATCAGGAAGGAGCCCTCGGGGGTGTCCTTGCGGGCACCGACCGTGCCGAAGGCGATGCCGACGTCCCAGACCGCGTCCGCCCAGCCCTTGACCAGCTTGAGCACCTGCTGCGGGCGGGCGTCGGTGGTGAAGTCCAGGTCGTTGCCGAGCCGGCCGAGCAGCGCGTCCCGGACGGACCCGCCGACCAGCGCCAGCCGGTGACCGGCCGCCTGGAACCGGCGGGCGATCTCGTCGGCCACCGGTGACACCCGCAGCAGCTCTTGGAGGCCGAGGGTCTGGGCCTCGCTCAGGCCTGGGACGGCCTGGACGGCGGTGCTGGAACGGTCGGTGCGCGCGGTGGGCTCATTGGCAGTGGACACGGCTCACAAGGGTACGTGCCCGGCCAGGTCAACCGCCCGCGCGTTTTGGGCGTCTCACCCCACAGCCCGCAACACCGCACCGCAGGCCGCATCGTTACCATGCCGGTGGACGAATCTCGGACACCGGCCAGGGGATGCGGTGTCGCGTGTCGCCACTCCCGCGGAACTCCCGCGGCGGCCGTGCGGCGACGGCGTCGGGCGAAGGGTTCCAACAGCGTCACACGAAGACCGTCGGGCGGACCGCGCCGGGCGGACGGCATCAGCATCGAACGATCGAGAACGGCGAGGGCGAAGCGAGTGAGTGAGCCGGACCGGCACTCGGGCCTGGGAGCGCACCGACAGCCTGGACGGGCCGAGCGCCCCTCCGACGGGCGCCATCCGGCCCGCCGGGCCCGCCGAGCGGGCCTGCGCCTGGCCGCCGCCTGCGCGGCCGCCCTGACCCTCTGCACGGCCGCCCCGGCCGGCGCGCTGCCCACCGGCGGCAACGTCCGCCCGGCCGCCGACGCCACCGTCACGGCCGAGTACCCGGTGGTGATGACCATCGACACCCTGAGCCCCCAGGTGGCCACCCCGAACGGCACGGTGACGATCACCGGGCACGTCACCAACGCGGGCAAGTCGGTGATCAGGGGCGCCCACGCGGCCGTCCGCAAGCCGGCCTCCAACAAGCCGCTGGACCGGCGCAGCGACCTGGCCGGCGTGGCCGGCCGCTCCACGCCGAGCGACCGGGACGGCATCGAGCTGGACAGCCCCCAGTACGCCCTGCCGGAGCTGAACCCGGGGCAGAGCCAGTCGTACACCCTGAGCGTCGCGGTGAACGAGCTCGGCTTCACCTCGAACGGCGCGTACGAGCTCGCCGTGGACGCCTGGGGCAGCACCGGCGACAACGGGCGCGACCGCGCCCTGGGCATCGCCCGGACCTTCCTGCCGTACAACCCGGGCAACGACGGGGCCCAGCCGACGAAGGTCGCCACCGTCTGGCCGCTGGTGCACGCGCCGGTGATGGCCGCCCAGACCACCGCCGCCGATGACCAGACCATCTCGGTGCTGCGCGACGACAGCCTCGCCACCGAGTTCGCCCCGGGCGGCCGGCTGTACGAGCTGGTCGACACCGGTGCCAAGCTCAACGGGCTGACCTGGGTGATCGACCCGGACCTGCTGGACACCGCGCTCGCGATGACCAAGCCGTACAAGGTGCAGAAGCCGGGCACCGAGGCGTCCGGCAAGTCGGCCAAGGACGACAACACCGTCCCGGGCACCGGCAACGCCGCCGCCACCGCCTGGCTGGACAAGCTGCGGGCCGCCGTCGCCAAGCAGGGCGACCAGGTGGTCGCGCTGCCGTACGCCGACCCGGACCTCGCCTCGATCGCCCACAACGGCTCCGACCTCGCGGGGATGACCACCGCGCTGAGCAAGGCGGCCACCGCCGGCCGGCTGACCGTCGAGGGCCGGCTCTCCGTGGACACCCGCTCCGACGTCGCCTGGCCGTACCGGGGCCACCTCGACCAGCAGATCGCCGCCCTCGCCCAGCAGGCGGGCAGCAGCCTGGTGCTGGTCAACGGCGAGAGCATGCCGGAGCCGGACTCGCTCAACTACACCCCGACCGCGGTCCGCCAGATCGGCACCGGGCAGAACGCCGTGGTGGCCGACCCGACGGTCTCCGCGCTCTTCGACCGGGACCTGAGCGGCCGGCAGGCGCAGACCGACACGACCCAGCGCTTCCTCGCCGAGACCTTCGCGATCACCCACGAGCAGCCGCAGAACCAGCGCGGACTGCTGATCATGCCGCCGCGCGACCTGAGCGCCGACGCCGCCAAGACGCTGGCGAACGCCCTCCAGACGGCGGACGGCAAGTGGATCTCCTCGGTCAAGCTGGACGCGGTGGCCCAGTCCGCGCCCGACCCGAAGGCCAACACCGGCGTCCCGGCGCCCACCGACTACCCGACGCAGGCCCGTTCCTCGGAGCTGCCGGCGGACGACCTGAGCGGCACCGACGGGATCCAGGACGACCTGGACACCCTGATGCGGGTGCTCACCCTGCCCCAGCGGGTGCGCGGCCCGTTCAGCGCCGCGATGGTCCGCTCGCTGTCCACCGAGTGGCGCGGCGATCCGGCGGCCGGCAGCACCTACCGGGCCGGTGTCAGGGGGTACCTGAACGAGCTGACCAACGCCGTCCAGGTGCCGCACAAGAACGTGGTCACCCTGGCCGGCAACACCGGCGTGCTCCAGGTCAGCGTCCGCAACGACCTGACCCAGCCGGTCACCAACCTGAAGCTGGTGCTCACCTCCGCCCAGCCGAACCGGCTGCGGGTGGGCAAGGAGGAGGAGCTGGTCCTCCCCGCCTCGCAGAGCGTGACCCTGCGCTTCAACGCCGAGGCGCACAACAACGGGCGGGTCGCGATGACCGCCCAGCTGTGGACCACCGGCCCCGACTCCAGGCCGTACGGCGAGCCCCAGCGGTTCCAGGTGAACGTCACCTCGGTGACCAACGGCGTGCTGTACGTCTTCGCCGGCGCGGGCGTCCTGCTGCTGCTGGCCGCGCTGCGCTTCGTGCGCCAGCGCAGGCGGCGCGGCGGGCAGCCGCACGAGGACGGCGACCAGCCGATCGGGGACGCCCCGGCGGCGGGCGGCGGCGCGGCGGCGGAGCCCGCTCCGGCGGACCGGGAGCAGCCCCCGGCGGCGGATTCCCCGGAGGATCCCACCGGGGTCCGGGCACCGGACGGGACCGGCGGGACGGATGACACCGCTGGTGGCGGTCGCGCGCAGACACCGCGCGGCAGCAGCCCGGATGGCCGGGATCGGGCCGCCAGTGATGAGAAGGTTGGTCCTTGATACCGCCGACCCCCCGCACCCCCGGGCCGGCCTCCCCCCACGACAGCGAAGAGGTGACATGACCGGGCGCAGCGAGGAGCGGCCGCCGGGCCGCGGTGAGAGCCGGCCGGGCGCCGAGTCGCCGTCCGGCGACTGGTACGTGGCCGACACCTACGCCCAGGACCCGTACGCGGCGGACGCGTACGGGCACCCGCGGGACGGCCAGGACCCGTACGGGCTGCGGGCCGACCGGCCCGCCGCGCCGCAGCCGCCGGCCGCCGCGTACGACGTGCCGCCGCAGCTGCCGCCGCAGGTCGGCGGCTACCCGACGCCGGTGCCTCCGGGCCCGTACCAGGCCCCGGAGCACTTCTCGCCGCCGGTGCCGCCGTCGCAGCCCGGTTGGGACACCCCGGCGCAGGCCGCCTGGCCGCAGGACCCGGTCCCGGCCGGCGGCCACTGGGGCGGCGCCGAGCAGCCCCTGCCGCAGTGGCACCCCGGCCCGGCACACGCCGCCTGGGACTCCGAGACCACCGAGTACGTCGGGGTGGACGCCCTGTTCGGCGGCCGCCCGGCGCAGGCCGCGACGCCGCCGCCCGTCCCCCAGCCGATGGCCCCGCAGCCCGGCCAGCCGATGCCCCCGCCGGCCGACCCGGCACCGTACCCGCCGATGGCCGGCCACCCCGGGCACCCGCAGCACGCCGGCGCCCCGGCCGGGCAGCAGCACTTCGTGCCGCCGATCGAGTTCGACCCGCCGCTGTCCGAGGCGGAGGCCACCATGCAGGTGGCCTCCGTCGCGGTGCCCCCGGCGGGCCGGCATTCGGGGGACGCCGCCGAGGAGTGGTCGGGCGAGCAGGCGCCCGCCCCCGAGCCCGCCAAGCCGGCCGGCGGGGGCGGCAAGGTCGCCAGCGTGCTGAACTCCAGCGCGCTGATGGCGGCCGGCACGCTGGTCTCCCGCGGCACCGGCTTCGTCCGGACCATGGTGATCGCCACGGCCATCGGCGTCGCCGTCATGGGTGACTCCTACAACGCGGCGAACACCCTCCCGACCCTGCTGTACATCCTGATCGGCGGCGGCGCGCTGAACGCGGTCTTCGTGCCGCAACTGGTGCGCAGCATGAAGAACGACGAGGACGGCGGCACCGCCTACGCCAGCCGGCTGCTCACCCTGGTGATCGTCGGGCTCGGCGGCGTGGTCTTCCTGGCGGTGCTCGGGGCACCGGTCCTGGTGCAGCTGATCGCCCATCCGATGATGGCCACCCCGGAGCTCGCCGACACCACGGTGGCGATGGCCCGCTACTGCCTGCCGACGATCTTCTTCATGGGCATCCACGTGGTGATGGGCCAGATCCTCAACGCCCGCGGCCGGTTCGGCGCGATGATGTGGACCCCGGTCCTCAACAACATCGTGGTGATCTTCACCTTCTCCGCGTACATCTGGGTCTACGGCGGGTTCGGCACCACCCACGTCGCCCCCGACACCATCTCCCCCGAGGGCGTGCGGCTGCTCGGCCTCGGCACCCTGGTCGGCCTCGCGGTCCAGTCGCTGTCGATGATCCCGTACCTGCGGGCCGCGGGCTTCCACTACCGGCCGCGCTTCGACTGGCGCGGCGCCGGCCTGGGCAAGGCGGCCCGGCTGGCCAAGTGGACGTTCTTCTTCGTGCTCGCCAACCAGGCCGGCTACCTGGTGATCACCCAGCTGTCCACCAAGGCGGGCGCCGCCGCGGCGGCGGCCGGGCACGGCGGCGTCGGCCTGGCCGCGTTCTCCAACGCCCTGCTGATCTGGCAGCTCCCGCAGGCCGTGATCACCGTCTCGATCATGAGCGCGGTGCTCCCCCGGCTCTCCCGGGCCGCGGCCGACGACGACGCCGGTGCCGTGCGGGACGACATCTCCTACGGCCTGCGCAGCACGGCGGTGGCGGTCGTCCCGGCGGCGTTCCTGTTCCTGGCGCTCGGCCCGGCGATCGGCCGCTCGATCTACGCGGTCGGCGGCAACGAGAGGGTCCTGGACGACGCCACCAACATCGGTCTGATGCTCTCCGCCTTCGCGCTGGGCCTGATCCCGTACTCCGCCCAGTACGTGATGCTGCGCGGCTTCTACGCCTACGAGGACACCCGGACCCCGTTCTCCAACACCGTCTGGGTCGCGGGCTGCCAGGCCGGCTTCGCGGTGCTGTGCTGGCTGGTGCTGCCCGCCGAGTGGACGGTGATCGGCATCGCCTTCGGCTACGGCCTGGGCTACGCCGTCGGAGTGATCGTCGCGATGCCGAAGCTGAAGAAGCGGATCGGCGGGCTGGACACCAAGCGGATCGGCCGGACGTACAGCCGGCTGACCGCCGCCTGCGTCCCGGCCGCCCTGGTCGGCCTCGGCGCCAGCCTGGGGATCCAGCAGGTGATCGGCGGCTGGCCGGGCAGCGTGGCGTCCGTGGTGGTGGCCGGCGGCCTCCAGCTGGTGGTCTTCGCGCTCGTCGCCAAGCGCCTGCGGATCGAGGAGCTGAACGCCACGCTGAGCATGCTCCGCGGCCGGCTGGGCCGCTGACCGTCCGGCCACCGGCCGGACGAGCGGGCGCCCTGACCGGGCGTCAACCGGAGCACGACGCTCGTCCGGCCGAGCGCCGGGTCACCGGTTCGTTCGGGTCCGCCGGGGCGCCGGATGGCGACCGGGTGTCGGATCTGCACCACATCTCTCCACCCCCGTGCAACCGAGCGGACGCCTCAGCGGTCGTACCCGGTGGAGAAGAGTGGGCACAATTGTCCTGGAGCACAGGGCGGCCAACCCTCGGGCTCCAGCGACTCTCTCAGGCCGGGGCGACACAAGGGGAGGCAGGACCACGGTGGCTGATGGCACCAAGGCGGTCGTCGAGACGTCAGCAGCTGGCGCGGCGGCGGACGAGGCCGCGCTGGCCGCGGCGATCGACGAGCTCGCGGGCTCGGAGGACGCCGGCGAGAACGCCTCCGCGGACGCCCGCGAGGGCGCTGCCGCCGCTGCCGCCGTCCCCGGGCGCACCACCGCGGACACCGACGCGGACGGGGCACCCGAGCGGACACCGGACGACCGGGCGGACGACCGCCCGGAGTCCGCCGCCGGCGAGGAGACCTCGGAGATGACCGCGCCGCTCTCGGTCCAGGAGATCCGCGCCGAACTGGCCGCCGGCTCCCCCCGGAAGAAGCCCGCCCCGGAGCCCGCCCGCCCCGCGCGCCGCCCCACCGACCCGCAGCCCACGGTCGACCCGCGCGACACCGCCACCCTGCCGCGCACCCTCCCCGCGCCGCAGCGCCGCAGCGGCGACATGATCGGCCACCGGTACCGGCTGGAGGAGTGCATCTCCCAGACCGAGACCTTCAGCAGCTGGCGCGCCGTCGACGAGAAGCTCCGCCGGGCCGTCGGCGTCCACCTGATGGCCTCCGGCCACCAGCGGGCCCGCAAGGTGCTGGCCGCGGCCAAGTCCGCCGCCCTGCTCGGCGACCCGCGCTTCGTCCAGGTGCTGGACGCCGTCCACGAGGGCGAGCTGGTCTACGTCGTGCGGGAGTGGCTGCCGCACTCCTCCGACCTGGCCCGGCTGATCGCGAGCGGCCCGATGGAGCCGCACGAGGCGTACCAGATGGTCCGCCAGGTCGCCGACGCCGTCGCGGCCGCCCACCGGCGCGGCCAGGCCCATCTGCGGCTCACCCCGCGCTGCGTGCTGCGCACCGACAGCGGCCAGTACCGGATCAACGGCATCGCGGTGGACGCCGCCCTGCGCGGGCTGCCCGCCGAGGACGCCGAGGACGCCCAGCGGGCCGACACCCGCGCGATCGGCGCACTGCTGTTCGCCGCGCTCACCCACCGCTGGCCGTACCCGGAGGACCGCTACGACCTCCAGGGCCTGCCCAAGGGCCTCCAGAACGTCGCCCCGGACCAGGTCCGCGCCGGGGTGCACAAGGGCCTGTCCGAGCTCGCCGCGCGCGCCCTGTTCGACCAGCCGCCGCACCACGCGAAGCCGATCACCACGCCGGAGGAGCTGGTCCGGGCGATCGCGCAGCTGCCCCGGATCCGCCAGCCCGAACCGGAGCTGCCCGCCTTCCCGGCCCCGCCCCGGCACAACACCCACGCGCTGCCCACCGCGCCCAACCCGACCCGGGTGGCCGACACCACGGTCAGCCCGCTGCCGGCCTCCTCCCGCCCGACCTCCCCCCGGCGCTTCCGGCGGCGGCTGCGCCAGGTGGTCAAGGCCACCGCCTGGACGGTCGCGCTGGGCGCGATCGGCGTCGCCTCCTGGCAGTTCGTCGACACGCTGCGCCACACCGGACCGGCCGCCGCCTCCCCGCTCCCCTCGACCAGCAGCGCCGCGCCGAGCCCGCAGGCCAGCACCCACAACCCGGTGCCGCTCACCATCAAGGGCGCCCAGTCCTACACCCCGCCGGGCGACGGCACCGAGGGGAGCGACAACCCCGCGAAGGCGGTCGACGGCGACCCGAACACCGTCTGGAACACCCAGTGGTACGCCGACCAGTTCGGTCCCAAGGCGCCCGCCCTCAAGTCGGGCACCGGGCTGCTGGTCGACCTCGGCTCGCCGCAGGCGGTCTCCTCGGTGAGCGTCCAGTTCGCCGGCGAGCACACCGCGGAGCTGCGGGTGCCCTCCGCGGGCATCGCCGCCAACCCGGCGGGCGCCAAGCTGGACGCCTTCACCGTCGTCGGCAAGAAGAGCGGGGCCAACGTCGAGTACGCCCTCGACTCCCCGGTCACCACGCGCTACCTCCTGCTCTGGCTGACCGCGCTGCCCAAGGACGGCAACGGCCACTTCATGGGCCAGGTCGCCGAGGTCAAGGTCTCCGGCTGACCGGGCCGGCGGACCGGCGCGACGGCGAGGGAGTCGAGGGGGGTGGACGGTGGCGGACGATGACGCGGCGCTGCTCGCCCGGCACGTCGCCGGCGACCCGGAGGCCTTCGGCCTGCTGGTGAACCGCCACCGCGACCGGCTCTGGGCGGTCGCGGTGCGCACCCTGGGCGACCGCGAGGAGGCCGCCGACGCCCTCCAGGACGCCCTGGTCTCCGCCTTCCGCTCCGCCGCCGCCTTCCAGGGCCGCTCGGCGGTCACCACCTGGCTGCACCGGATCGTGGTCAACGCCTGCCTGGACCGCGCCCGGCGCGGCGCCACCCGACGCACCACCCCGCTCGACGAGGACCCGCGACGGCTGGACGCCCTGGTCGGCACCGCCGAACCGGCCGACTCCCCCGTGGTCCGGGCCGAGCTGCACCGCGAACTGGCCGCGGCGCTCGCCGAGCTGCCCGCCGAGCAGCGGGCCGCACTGGTGCTGGTCGACATGCAGGGCTACCCGGTCGCCGAGGCCGCCGAGCTGCTGGGCGTCCCGGTGGGCACCGTGAAGAGCCGCTGCGCGCGCGGCCGGGCCCGGCTCCTCCCGCTGGTCCGGCACCTGCGCGACCACGATGTTCCACGTGAAACACCGCACCCGCGGGAGGCGCGGAACGCCCCCGGCTCGGCCCCGCCGCCGCGCCGGGACGCCCCGGGGAACCCGAAGGGGCCGGGCACCGTCCCAGGGACGGGCCCGAGCACCGGCCGGACGGTTCCGGAAGGAGACGCGAGCACCCTATGAACGCCCACCCCTCCTCCCCCGACCCCGCCGACGACCACCCCGGGGTCGAGCGGCTCGCCGACCTCGCCGAGGGGCTGGTCGACTCCCCGGACGAACTCGCGGCGCTGCGCCGGCACCTGGACGGCTGCGCCGGGTGCCGGGAGACCGTCGACGCACTGGCCGAGGTCCAGGCGCTGCTCGGCGACGTCGACGCCCCGCCGATGCCGGCCGACGTCGCCGCCCGGCTGGACGCGGCGCTGGCCGAGGCCGCCGCCGAAGCCGCCGGACGGTCGCAGGAGCGCCTCACGGCCGACCGCCCGGGCGAGGCGTCGCCCCGATCGGTCCCCGCCGCCATACCCTCCTCCCTGCCGCCCGCCACGCCGTCCTCCTCCGCCCGTAGCGCCCACCGGCCCGATCACCGGCCCGCCGGAAGGCCCGGCTCGGCCACCGGCCCCGGCCGCTCCCGGCGCCGGCGGTTCGCCCTGCTGCTGGGCTCGGCCGCCGCCCTCGCCGCCCTGGCGCTCGGCGGTGCCCTGCTGTCGCACCCCGACACCCCCTCCGGCGTCTCCACCGCCGTCGCCGGCAACGCCCCGACCGCCGCGGACGCGGGCGCCAACCGCACCCCGCACGCGGTCGGCGCCGGCACCACCTACCGCGAGGACGAACTGGCCGTCCAGATCCAGCAGTTGCTGGCCCGCACGGAGACCGCCCCCGGGCCGCACGCCACCGGACCGGTGAAGTCCGAGGGCGCCCCGCCCGCCGAGGGCATCCGACCCGAACCCGCCGCCCCCTCCCCCTCCGACGCCCCTTCCGACACCCCCGCCGGCGCGGCCTGCCCGGCCCCCGCCGCCGGGCCCCCGCTGGCCACCGACCGGGGCAGCTACCAAGGCGCCCCGGTCGACGTCCTGGTCTACCCGCTGCCCGGGCGCCCCGGTTACGTGGACGTCTACCTGCGCACCCCCGACTGCGGCCCGGTCGCCCTGCACCAGGCCGTTCCCAGCCACTGACCGGCGGTTCCCATGCGATCCACGCCCGCGGCGGCACGCCGCTTCCGGACTCCGGGCGCCTGGTACTGATCCGCCTGGGAATGCGAGACACTGGTCAGTCGTTGTCCCGGGCGGCGGAGCAGGACCGCCCTCCCCGCAGCAAACGCGGGTCGCGATGCGAACCAGGAGAAGCAGTGAGCGACGTCCGTAACGTGATCATCATCGGTTCCGGCCCGGCCGGGTACACGGCCGCTCTCTACACGGCCCGTGCCTCCCTCAAGCCGCTGGTCTTCGAGGGGGCCGTCACCGCCGGTGGGGCGCTGATGAACACCACCGAGGTCGAGAACTTCCCGGGCTTCCGGGACGGCATCATGGGCCCCGAGCTGATGGACAACATGCGGGCCCAGGCCGAGCGCTTCGGCGCCGAGCTGATCCCCGACGACATCGTCGCGGTCGACCTCACCGGTGACATCAAGACCGTCACCGACTCCGAGGGCAACGTCCACAAGGCCCGCGCCGTGATCGTCACCACCGGCTCCCAGCACCGCAAGCTCGGCCTGCCGAACGAGGACAAGCTCTCCGGCCGCGGCGTCTCCTGGTGCGCCACCTGCGACGGCTTCTTCTTCCGCGACCAGGACATCGCGGTGGTCGGCGGCGGCGACACCGCCCTGGAGGAGGCGACCTTCCTCTCCCGCTTCGCCAAGAGCGTCACGATCATCCACCGCCGGGACACCCTGCGCGCCTCCAAGGCGATGCAGGAGCGCGCCTTCGCCGACGAGAAGATCCGCTTCGAGTGGGACAGCGCGGTCGAGGCCATCCACGGCGACCCGAAGCTGAGCGGCGTCACCCTGCGCGACACCACCACCGGCGAGACCCGCGAGCTGGCCGTCACCGGCCTGTTCATCGCGATCGGCCACGACCCGCGTACCGAGCTCTTCAAGGGCCAGCTGGACCTGGACGCCGAGGGCTACCTCAAGGTCGAGGCCCCCTCCACCCGGACCAACATCCCGGGCGTCTTCGGCGCCGGCGACGTCGTGGACCACACCTACCGCCAGGCCATCACCGCCTCCGGCACCGGCTGCTCCGCCGCCCTGGACGCCGAGCGCTACCTGGCCGCGCTGGACGACCTGGAGGCCAAGGCCGCCGCCGTGGCGGTCTGAGTCCCCTCCCCCGATCCACCACGCGGGGGTGTTCCACGTGAAACACCCCCGCTCCCGCCGGGCAGAAACAGAACGGGCCCACCCGTTGTTCTCCTGGCAGCAGCCCCCTCCGTCCGAACCCGAGGAGTTCCCGTGGCCGGCGCCACCACCACAGTCACCGACGCGACGTTCGAGAACGACGTCCTGAAGAGCGACAAGCCCGTCCTGGTCGACTTCTGGGCCACCTGGTGCGGCCCGTGCCGCCAGGTCGCCCCGGTCCTGGAGGACATCGCGGCCGAGCACGGCGAGAAGCTGACCATCGCCAAGCTCGACGTGGACGCCAACCAGGCGACCGCCGCCAAGTACGGCGTCATCTCGATCCCGACCCTGATCGTCTACAAGGACGGCGAGCCGGTGAAGTCCATCACCGGTGCCCGTCCGAAGGCCGCGCTGCTGCGCGAGCTGGCCGAGTTCATCTAGGCATCACGGTCGTCGACCGCACGGTGGCGGGGCTCCTCTCGGCGAGGAGCCCCGCCACCGTCGTTTCCGGCGCGGGCGGTCAGGCACGCCCTAGAACGGCCGCAGCGCGGGCTCCTTCCGCCCGCCGCCGAGCAGCCGCTCCAGCGCCCCCTCGACGTCCTCCCGCCAGGAGAGCGTGGTCCGCGCCTCCAGCCGCAGGCGCGGATAACGCCCGTGCGGGCGGACGGTCTTGAAGCCGACGGCGAGCAGGTGGTCGGCCGGCAGCACGCAGCTGACCGGCACCCGTCCGACCGAACCGAAGGCCTCGACGGCCCGTACCCCGCGCCCGATCAGGTCCTTGGCCACGGTCTGCACCAGCACCCGGCCGAGCCCCTGGCGCTGGTAGCCCGGCAGCACCCGGCTGACCATCAGCTGAACGGCGTCCGGTGAGACCGGACTGGTCGGGAAGGACTGCGAGCGGGGGACGTAGGCCGGCGGCGCGTAGAGCACGAACCCGGCGGGCCGGTCGTCCACGTAGACGATCCGGCCGCAGGACCCCCACTCCAGCAGCACCGTGGAGATCCACCCCTCCTTCTCCAGCTCCGGCTTGCCCGACTCCACCGCCTGCTTCGCGCTGACCGGGTCCAGCTCCCAGAACACGCAGGAGCGGCAGCCGGTCGGCAGGTCCCCGAGGTTGTCCAGCGTCAGCGGAGCGATCCGGCGTCCCATGGCCGCACCTCCTCCTCCCTCTCACGGTCGAGCATTCCCCCGCGAACGCCGATGGGTGCATGTTTCACGTGAAACCGCGCTCACGTGGAACATGCACCCATCGGGTCGTCGCCCTCGGCCGACCGGCTCAGCCCTGCGACAGCCGCAGACCGTCCTCGCCGGGGGCCATGCTGTCCAGGATCCGGTTCAGGTCCTCCACCGAGCCGAACTCCAGCACCACCTTGCCCTTGCCCAGCTTGCCGCCGCGCTGCGACACCTCGACCTTCACCCGGGTGTCGAAGCGGTCGGACAGCCGGCTCGCCAGGTCGTTGAAGGCCGGGGAGTTCAGCTTGCCCGCCTTCGGCGTCTGGCGCTTGGGCTTCTCGGGCTCGGCGACCATCATCCGGACGATCTCCTCGGTGGTCCGCACCGAGAGGCCCTCCGCGTTGATCCGCTTGGCCAGCTCCTCCTGGCGCTCCCCGTCCGGCAGCCCCAGCAGCGCCCGGGCGTGCCCGGCCGTCAGCACCCCGGAGGCGACCCGGCTCTGGACCGACGGCGGCAGCTTCAGCAGCCGCAGCGTGTTGGAGACGTGCGCCCGCGAGCGGACGACCCGGTCGGCCAGCTCCTCATGGGTGCAGGAGAAGTCCCGCAACAGCTGGTCGTAGGCGGCCGCCTCCTCCAGCGGGTTCAGCTCGGCCCGGTGCAGGTTCTCCAGGAGGGCGTCCAGCAGCAGCTTGTCGTCCTCGGTGGCCCGGACGATCGCCGGGATCCGCTCCAGACCGGCCTCCCGGGAGGCCCGCCAGCGGCGCTCGCCCATGATCAACTCGTAGCGCTCGGCCTCGACCTGGCGCACCACGATCGGCTGGAGCAGGCCCACCTCCTTGATGGAGGCGACCAGCTCGGCCAGCTTGTCGTCGTCGAAGACCTCGCGCGGCTGGCGCGGGTTCGGGGTGATCGAGTCCATCCGCAGCTCGGCGAACCGCGCCCCGGCGACCTCGGCCGCCTGCTCGACCGGCTGCTGTGCCGAGGCCTTCTCCCGTCGGCCCATCAATCCGGCCCGGGCGGCCACCGTCCCCCTGCCGGACGGCAGCACCGGCACCGCGGTCGGCGAGACCGCCCCCGTCCCGGCGGACTCCCGCACCACCGGGGCCGGTGCGGGCGCGGCCGGTGCGGGCTGTCCCACCGCCCCGCCGACCGCCGGCGGAGCCGACGGGAGCAGCGCCCCGAGCCCCTTCCCCAGACCAACCCTGCGAGCACTCACTGATGACCCTCCGTCGTACCGTGCTGTGCCACCGGGGCGCCGTGCCCCTGCTGGCCGTGCCGCTGCTGCCCCACCAGCGTGCCCACCACCGCACGCTGCGCGAGCTCGCGGGCGGCCTCCAGGTAGGACAGCGCCCCGGTCGAGCCCGGGTCGTAGGTGAGCACCGTCTGCCCGTAGCTGGGCGCCTCCGAGATGCGCACCGAGCGCGGGATCGCCGTGCTCAGCACCTCGCGCTGGAAGTGGGTCCGGACCTCCTCGGCGACCTGGGCGGCCAGCCGGGTCCGGGCGTCGTACATGGTGAGCAGGATGGTCGACACGTGCAGGGCCGGGTTGAGGTGGGCGCGCACCAGCTCGACGTTGCGCAGCAGCTGGCCGAGTCCCTCCAGCGCGTAGTACTCGCACTGGATCGGGATCAGCACCTCCTGACCGGCCACCAGGGCGTTGACCGTCAGCAGGCCCAGCGAGGGCGGACAGTCGATCAGGATGTAGTCCAGCGGCTGCTCGTAGGCCGCGATGGCGCGCTGGAGCCGGCTCTCCCGGGCGACCAGGGAGACCAGCTCGATCTCGGCACCCGCCAGGTCGATGGTGGCGGGGACGCAGAACAGCCCCTCGACGTCGTGCACCGGCTGCACCACGTCGGCGAGCGGCTTGCCCTCCACCAGGACGTCGTAGATGGACGGGACTTCCGCGTGGTGGTCGATGCCGAGCGCGGTGGAGGCGTTGCCCTGCGGGTCGAGGTCGACGACCAGGACGCGCAGGCCGTGCATGGCGAGCGAGGCGGCCATGTTCACGGTGGTGGTGGTCTTGCCCACCCCACCCTTCTGGTTGGCGACCACGATCACCCGGGTGGTGGCGGGCCGGGGCAGTCCTTCGCCCGCTCGGCCGATCGCCCGGACCGCGGCCTGCGCAGCCCGTGCGATGGGGGTGTCATCGATCTGGTCGACGGTCTCCGAGTCCTGCATGGGAGTCAGTGTTTCACGTGAAACCGGAGCGGCAACAGTCGCCGCCCGGTCACGGCGGAGGATGCCCGAGAGCAAGGAGCGACGTTTCACGTGAAACACCATGCCCGCTATGCCGGAAATCTGACGTTGCGACACTCCGGTGTCCCGCCCGTCACCTGAACGACGACGGGCGGACGCTCCTCCCTTCCAGGAGGCCCGTCCGCCCGTGGTCACCACGTGTGGGGCAGCATCCGGCTCAGCGGCCGCGGCGCCGCCCGCCCCGGGCGCGCTCGCCGCCGCGGGCGCTCGCGTTGCGGCCCGCCCGGGCCGCCTTGGCACGCCGGGTCGCCGCCTTCACCCCGCCGGGGCTCTCCCCCGCCTTCACCTGGACCACCCGGGTCGAGGTCTCCAGGGTGCCCTCACCGACCCCGATGACGCTCCACTCGACCGCGCCCAGCTTGGCCAGCCCGGCCCGCGAGTCGGCCAGTTCCTGCTCGGCGCTGTCGCCCTTGAGCGCCAGCATCTGCCCGTGCGGGCGCAGCAGCGGCATGCCCCAGCCGGCCAGCCGCTCCAGCGGCGCCACCGCCCGGGCGGTCACCACGTCCACCGCGAGCTTGCCGACCATCTCCTCGGCCCGGCCGCGCAGCACCGTGACGTTCTCCAGCCGCAGCTCCCGGACGACCTCCTCCAGGAAGGTGGTCCGGCGCAGCAGCGGCTCCAGCAGCGTCACCGAGACGTCCGGACGGGCCAGCGCCACCGGGATGCCCGGCAGGCCGGCCCCGGAGCCGACGTCGCACAGGGTGATCCCGGACGGCAGCAGCTCGGCCAGCACCGCGCAGTTCAGCACGTGGCGGTCCCAGAGCCGGGGCACCTCGCGCGGCCCGATCAGTCCGCGCTGCACCCCCGCGGTGGCCAGCAGCTCGGTGTAGCGGACCGCGGCGTCGAACCGGTCCCCGAAGACCTCCCGGGCGGCGGCGGGCGGCTCGCCCGGCTCGCCCACCTCGATGGCCCGCCCCTCCGCGGCCGGGTCCACGTCCGCCCCCGCCCGGCCGGCAGCCGCGTTATCCGTGTCCATCTCGACCTCTCCGATCCCCGGATCCACCGACCCGCTCAACGCACTGTTTCACGTGAAACATCCCAGGAGGGACGACGACCCCGCCCGCACGAGGCGGACGGGGTCGCGTCCGTGAAGCCATCCGGCCGCCGCGGCGACCGGTCATCGGCCTACCGGATTCAGGCCGGCAGCACGACCACGCACCGCTGGGGCTCTTCGCCCTCGGACTCACTGCGCAGGCCCGCCGCGGCGACCGCGTCGTGGACGACCTTGCGCTCGAAGGGCGTCATCGGCCGCAGCTTGACCTGCTCGCCGGTGCTCTTGGCCTGCTCCGCGGCCTTGGCACCGAGCGCCGCCAGTTCCTCGCGCTTGCGGGCCCGGAAGCCGGCAATGTCCAGCATGAGGCGGCTGCGCTCGCCGGTCTCCCGGTGGACAGCCAACCGGGTCAGCTCCTGGAGGGCCTCCAGCACCTCGCCGTCCTGGCCGACCAGGCGCTGGAGCGCGCGGTCGTTGCCGTCACTGACAATGGACACCAGGGCGCGGTCGCCCTCGACGTCCATGTCGATGTCACCGTCGAGGTCCGCGATGTCGAGCAGACCCTCCAGGTAGTCCGCCGCGATGTCGCCCTCCTGCTCCAGGCGGGAGATGAGGCTCTCGTCGGCGCTGGCGGCGGCCTCGGCCTCGACGGCGGAGGTGGTGCCTTCCGTCACTGATGGACTCCTTCGGAGATGGGCCCGTCTGGCGGGCCGGGAACGAAGCTCTTCGCGGCTGTCACAACGGGCCGGGGGGCGGTCAGGACTTCTTCTTCGGCCGCTGGCCGCCACCGCGCTTCGGCTGCTGCCGGGTGCCCTGCTTGGTGCCGGCGGGCTTGGCCGCGCCCTGCTTGGCGGCCTCGGGCTTGCCCCCGGACTCCGCCGGGGCGGACTCGGCCGGTTCCTCGGCCGCCGTCTCCTTGCCCAGGTCGACCGCCGACTGCCCGGCACCGCTCTGCTGGCGCTGCGACTTGGTCTGCCGGCGGGGCTGCTGGCGGCGCACCTGCACCGACTCCTCGACCACCGCGGCGGCGCTGGCCGCCTCGCTGACGGCCGCCTTGGACGGGGGCAGCATGCCCCAGAGCGCGCCCTTGATCTCCGTGCCGTCCGGACGCAGTCGGCCGGCCTTCTTCAGCCGCGCCTGGCGCTCCTCGAAGGCCTTGCTGCCCGGGGTCGGGTTGTTGTGGATGACGACCAGCTGCTGGCCCATCGACCAGACGTTGGTGGTCAGCCAGTAGACCAGGACACCGACCGGGAAGTTGATGCCCATCACCGCGAACATGATCGGGAAGACGTACATCAGCATCTTCTGCTGCTGCATGAACGGCGTCTTCACCGTGAGGTCGACGTTCTTGGTCATCAGCTGGCGCTGGGTGACGAACTGCGACAGCGACATCAGGATGATCATCACCGCGGTGACGATCTTGACGCTGGTCTCACCGCTGCCGACGAAGGTCGCGGAGAGCGGGGCGCCGAAGATGTGCGCCTTGCCGGCGCTCACCAGCAGGTCGCCGTGGATGACGCCGATGTCGTGGCCCTTGGCGACATTGGCGAGCACACCGTAGAGAGCGGTGAAGAACGGCGCCTGCACGATGATGGGGAGGCAGCTGGAGAACGGGTTGGTGCCCGCCTCCTTGTACAGCTTCATCATCTCTTCGGACTGGCGCTGCCGGTCGTTCTTGTAGCGCTCCTGGATGGCCTTCATCTTCGGCTGGATCGCCTGCATGGCCCGGGTCGCCTTGATCTGCTTCACGAAGAGCGGGATCAGGCAGATCCGGATGACGACCACCATCGAGGCGATGGCCAGGCCCCAGGCCCAACCGCCGTCCGGGTTGAAGATGTTGCTGTACAGCGAGTGGAACTGGACGATGATCCAGGACACCGCGGTGTACAGGGGACTCAGAAAACCGAAGGTCACCGGTCAGGCTCCTTGGACAGGTGGATCGGCCGCTCGCGGCCAATGGTCGCCGGGCCCTCTGGGTCCGGACCGGCGGGGGTGACGGTCACCGACGTGTCGACGGCGGACCGGCTGCTCAGCCAGTCCCGCAACCGCCGGTGCCACACCGGATGCTTGCGCGGCGGGACGTGATCGACCCCGCCGGGCGTCCACGGATTGCAGCGCAGGATGCGCCACACGGTCAGTCCGCCGCCCTTGACCGCCCCGTGCACCTTCACGGCCTCGTAGCCGTAGTGCGAGCAGGAGGGGTAGTAACGGCAGACCGGACCGAGCAGTGGGCTGATCGTCCACTGGTAGACCCTGATCAGACCCATCAGCAGGTACTTCATCGCCCTGCTCCCGTCGGCGCCGTGGCGGCGGGCTCCGTCCTCAGCAACCGCTTCAGTGCCGCGTCCAGGTCACGTTCGAGGTCCTGGTACGAGGCGGTCGCGGCCTGGGGCAGCGCACGCACCACTATCAGGCTACCGGCGGGCAGCCTGATCAGACGATCACGAACGAGGTGACGCAACCTGCGTTTGACCAGGTTGCGGACGACCGCCGGGCCAACGGCCTTGCTCACGACGAAACCCGCACGCGCCGAAGGAGTCCCCTCGGCGACGTGCGGGCGGGAGTCGCTGGTCCGGTCGGTCTGCCCCTGCGGGTCACCGTCTCTGCTGAGATGGACGACCAGAAGGGGCCGGCCGGCCCGACGACCGCGTTTCACCGCGGTCGCGAAGTCCTGGCGCCGCCGCAGCCGATTCTCGGAGGGCAGCACAACAGACTCTGGCGCGGATCAGGCGGACAGGCTGGCGCGGCCCTTGCCACGGCGGGCGGCCAGGATGGCGCGGCCGGCGCGGGTACGCATACGCAGCCGGAAGCCGTGGGTCTTCGCGCGACGACGGTTGTTCGGCTGGAAGGTGCGCTTGCTCACTCGGGGGCTCCTGAGGTGAATCGTAGGATGACGGGGAGTCGCTTGGCCGTCACCGTGCGTCCGCGTGATCTCCCCTGAATTCGGAAATCCGGCCCATCGCCCCAGTTCGGCTGGGGTCTGAGGCAATCCACGGCGCCCGTGCTGCGCGCCTTATGGAGCGGGTGGACCCGCGGACATGCGGCAGCGGCCATCGACAACTCGACCTGGTTACGGTACGCGGGACGGGGCGCGAGGGTCAAACCAGCCGCCTGCGGTCCACCTTGCCCACAGCCTGTGGACAACGACTTGATCCGGCCCTGTTCGCTGACTACCGTTGCAGAACTTGTCTGGTTTGTTCTTGGAAAGCGTGCACCAGTGGCTGATGTCAACAGCGACCTCGTCCCGGTCTGGGCCAGGGTCGTCGAGCGGCTGGTCAGCGACCCCGATGTCGGGGAGATGGACAAACAGTGGGTGCAGCGCACCCAGCCGATGTGGATGATGCACGACACCGCCCTGCTGGCGACCCCGAACGAGCGGGCCAAGCAGGTGCTGGAGGGCCGGCTGCTGCCGCAGCTGACCGAGGCCCTCAGCCGTGAGCTCAGCCGCCCGGTCCGGATCGCCGTGATGGTCGACGCCAACGCGGTGCCCACCACCCCCGCCGCCCAGGCCCCCGCCGAGCCCTACCCGGGCCCGGCCGAGGAGGAGGCCCCCGACTACGGCGGCCAGGGGTACCAGCAGCCGTACGAGCACGGCCAGTCCTACGAGGGCGGCTCCTCCTACGAGCAGGACTACCAGCGCACCCGCTACGACGCCGGCGGCTACGAGCCGCGCCAGGGCGGGTACGGCTCCCCCGCCGCCGGCCGGGGCTGGCAGGGCTACCAGGAGCAGCCGCCCGCCTACCGCGAGCCGGAGGAGCCCGCGCCCCGTCCGGCGCCGCGCCCCGTTCCCGGCCCGCCCGCGACCACCCAGGGCGACCTCTTCGGCGGCGCCTACGGCCCCGGCCCGAACGAGCAGCCCCGCACCGGCGCCGGCCGCCGCGCGGGCGGCTCCCGCCCCTCCGGCGGCCGCCCGTCCGAGAAGGCCGCCCCGGAGCGCTCGACCGAGCGTCCCGGTGTCCCGGGCGTGCCCGCCCCGCCCGGCGCTCCCCCGGCCGGCGGCTCGCGCAAGGACGAGCCGGCCGCCCGGCTGAACCCCAAGTACCTCTTCGACACCTTCGTCATCGGCGCCAGCAACCGCTTCGCGCACGCGGCGGCGGTGGCGGTCGCCGAGGCCCCGGCCAAGGCGTACAACCCGCTCTTCATCTACGGCGAGTCCGGGCTGGGCAAGACCCACCTGCTGCACGCCATCGGGCACTACTCGCGCAGTCTCTTCCCGGGCACCCGGGTGCGCTACGTGTCCTCGGAGGAGTTCACCAACGAGTTCATCAACTCGATCCGGGACGGCAAGGCGGACACCTTCCGCCGCCGCTACCGGGACATGGACATCCTGCTCGTGGACGACGTCCAGTTCCTCGCGAGCAAGGAGTCCACGCAGGAGGAGTTCTTCCACACCTTCAACACCCTGCACAACGCGAACAAGCAGATCGTCCTCTCCTCGGACCGGCCGCCCAAGCTGCTGACCACCCTGGAGGACCGGCTGCGCAACCGCTTCGAGTGGGGGCTGATCACCGACGTCACCCCGCCGGAGCTGGAGACCCGGATCGCGATCCTGCGCAAGAAGGCGATCCAGGAGCAACTCAACGCTCCCGCCGACGTGTTGGAGTTCATCGCGTCCCGGATCACCCGCAACATCCGGGAGTTGGAGGGCGCCCTGATCCGGGTCACCGCCTTCGCCAACCTCAACCGGGCGCCGGTGGACCTGGAGTTGGCCGGGATCGTCCTCAAGGACCTGATCCCGGGCGGGGACGAGGACGCCGGCCCGGAGATCACCGCGCAGGTCATCATGCAGCAGACCGCCGCGTACTTCGGCCTGGGCGTGGACGACCTCTGCGGATCCTCGCGCAGCCGCGTGCTGGTGACGGCCCGCCAGATCGCGATGTACCTGTGCCGGGAGCTCACGGACCTCTCGCTGCCGAAGATCGGCGCGCAGTTCGGCGGCCGCGACCACACCACGGTGATGCACGCCGACCGCAAGATCCGCTCGCTGATGGCCGAGCGGCGCTCGATCTACAACCAGGTCACCGAACTCACCAACCGCATCAAGAGCTAGCCGCCGCCGGCGGTGCGGCCCCGAGGGCGTCAGGAGCGATCCTGACGCCCTTTTCGCGCGTCCACAGGTGTGCGTCGCGCGCCGGCTGGGCAGAGATGCCGTCGACGGACGCTCCGCCAGTCCACAGCCCGCGCCGAACAACTGACCGGTGATTCGAAACCCGGGGGCGCGCGAGGCCGTTGTCCACAGGCCGGGCCGGTTCTCCGCCGTCCACAGGGTGGGGGGCCCGGAGTTATCCAGAATTCGTCCACAGGCCCGTCGCCGCTACGCTCTTCCGCGCAGGTCAGGTGCCTGTGGACTTGTGCACAACGGTTATCCACAGGGTGTGGACAATTGACGGGCCCCCAGTGGGCCGTCCGGGTTATCCACCGGTTGTCCCCAGCCGACGGGCGGTTATCCCCAGGTTGTCCACAGCGGCGTCCACAGTTCGACAACCGTGCACTGGCGTTCATACCCTGGTGTGAAAGGCGTCACGAAAAGTTGACCGGCGCCCGTGGATAACCGGGCCCGGATCTGGGGACAGCCCTGGGGATAACCTGTGGATACCGAGCGTGGCCTGTGGGTAACGCTCGGCTGTCCACAGCGGGGCCTGCCCGTCCACAGCCCGCGTCCACAGTCTCTGTGGACAAAATTCGGGCTCTGACCTGCGGAAACGGGGTTATCCACGGTTTCCACAGGCCCTACTACTACCACTACACATTTAGACCCCGGACTTGCTTTCAAAGTGGGTGGGCCCCGAATCTGTGGACAACCGGGCCCCGACACCTGTTCGGGTCGCTTCCGCCCGTCTGCCCCGTCTGTCGGCGGAGTACGTCAGACTGTCCTTGCGACTGGAAGCGGAGCGGCACAGCTCGGTGGACAGCCAGACCGACGATCAAGATCAGACGAACCAGAGTGCGAGCGGGAGCGCTCGATCCAGGAGGCGGTTACCGGTGAAGTTCCGGGTGGAGCGTGACGTCCTCGCGGAGGCGGTGGCCTGGGCTGCTCGCAGCCTCCCGGCACGGCCGCCGGTGCCGGTGCTGGCCGGCCTGCTGCTGACCGCGCAGGAGGGCAGCCTGGCGCTGTCCGGCTTCGACTACGAGGTCTCGGCCCGGGTCGAGCTGGAGGCGGACGTCGAGGAGGCCGGCACCGTCCTGGTCTCCGGCCGGCTGCTGAACGACATCTCCCGCAACCTCCCCAACCGGCCGGTGGAGATCTCCACCGACGGCCAGCGGGTCAGCGTGGTCTGCGGCAGCTCCCGCTTCACCCTCCCCACCCTCCCGGTGGACGAGTACCCCGCGCTCCCGCAGATGCCGACCGCCACCGGCACCGTCTCCGGTGACGTCTTCGCCTCCGCCGTCAGCCAGGCCGCGGTCGCGGCCGGCCGGGACGACACCCTCCCGGTGCTCACCGGTGTGCGGGTCGAGATCGAGGGCGACCGGATCACGCTGGCCGCCACCGACCGCTACCGCTTCGCCGTCCGCGAGCTGCTGTGGAAGCCCGAGCAGTCGGACATCTCCGCCGTCGCGCTGGTCCCGGCCAAGACGCTCCAGGACATCGCCAAGTCCCTCGGCAGCGGCGACAACGTCTCCATCGCGCTCTCCTCGGGCGGCGCGGGCGAGGGCCTGATCGGCTTCGAGGGCGCCGGCCGCCGGACGACGACCCGGCTGCTGGAGGGCGAGTTCCCCAAGTTCCGCAGCCTGTTCCCGACGGAGTTCAACGCCGTCGCCGCGATCCAGACCCAGCCCTTCCTGGAGGCGCTCAAGCGCGTCTCGCTGGTCGCCGAGCGCAACACCCCGGTCCGCCTGAACTTCGAGGAGGGCGTGCTGACCCTGGAGGCCGGCTCGGGCGACGACGCCCAGGCCACCGAGCGGATCGAGGCCTCCCTGGAGGGCGACGCCATCTCGATCGCCTTCAACCCGGGCTACCTGGAGGAGGGCCTCAAGGCCATCGACTCCCCCTTCGCCCAGCTCAGCTTCACCACCCCGACCAAGCCGGCGCTGCTCAGCGGCAAGGTCTCGGTGGACGCCGAGGAGGACAAGGCCTACCAGTACCTGATCATGCCGGTCCGCCTCTCCGGCTGACATCCGGGCCGGCGTGATCCCGGGGTGTGGGGGCCGCCCCCCACAGGGCACAGCATGCCGGTCCGCCTCTCCGGCTGATCCCCAGCCCGCTCTTCCGTCCACAGGCTGTGCACACCCGCTGTGCACAGCCTGTGGACGTCTCCCCCGGCCGGCTCGATCGCAGGCGGCCGGACCCAGCGCAGCGCGTAGGCTCAAGGAGTGCGGCAACGGCGCCGCCGGCAGGCACGTCACCACAGGTAAGGACTTGGTCATGGAGCTCGGCCTCATCGGTCTCGGCAAGATGGGCGGCAACATGCGCGAGCGGATCCGCCGCGCCGGCCACACCGTCATCGGTTACGACCGCAACCCGGACATCTCCGACGTCGAGAGCCTCCAGGAGCTCGTCACCAAGCTCCAGGGCCCCCGCGTGGTCTGGGTCATGGTCCCGGCGGGCGCCGCCACCCAGGCGACCGTCGACGAGCTCGCCGAGCTGCTCTCCCCCGGCGACGTGGTGGTCGACGGCGGCAACTCCCGCTGGACCGACGACGTCAAGCACGCCGAGGCGCTGGCCGCCAAGGGCATCGGCTTCGTCGACTGCGGCGTCTCCGGCGGCGTCTGGGGCCTGGAGAACGGTTACGCGCTGATGTACGGCGGCGACGCCGAGCACGTCGCCAAGGTCCAGCCCATCTTCCAGGCGCTCAAGCCCGAGGGCGAGTTCGGCAGCGTGCACGCGGGCGCGGTCGGCGCCGGCCACTTCGCCAAGATGGTCCACAACGGCATCGAGTACGCGATGATGCAGGCCTTCGCCGAGGGCTGGGAGCTGCTGGAGGCCGCCCCCGAGGTCACCGACGTGCGCGAGGTCTTCCGCAGCTGGCAGGAGGGCACCGTCATCCGCTCCTGGCTGCTCGACCTGGCCGTCAACGCCCTGGACGAGGACGAGCACCTGGACAAGCTGCGCGGCTGGGCCGCCGACTCCGGCGAGGGCCGCTGGACCGTTGAGGCGGCGATCGACCACGCCGTCCCGCTGCCGGCGATCACCGCCTCGCTGTTCGCCCGCTTCGCCTCCCGCCAGGACGACTCGCCGCAGATGAAGATGATCGCCGCGCTGCGCAACCAGTTCGGCGGCCACGCGGTCGAGTCCAAGTAACCAGCAGCTCCTCCACAGAAGGCGGGCGCAGTCCACAGCCATGCACGTCGCGCATCTGTCGCTCGCCGACTTCCGGTCGTACGCCCGGGCCGAGGTTCCCCTCGACCCGGGCGTGACCGCCTTCGTCGGGCCGAACGGCCAGGGCAAGACCAACCTGGTCGAGGCGATCGGCTACGTCGCCACCCTGGGCAGCCACCGGGTGGCCACCGACGCCCCGCTGGTCCGGCTGGGCGCCGAGCGGGCGGTGATCCGCATCTCGGTGGTGGACCGGGGCCGCTCCACCCTGGTCGAGCTGGAGCTCACCCCGGGCAAGGCCAACCGGGCCCGGATCAACCGCTCCGACAACGTCCGCCCGCGCGACGTGCTGGGCCTGCTGCGCACCGTGCTGTTCGCCCCCGAGGACCTCAGCCTGGTCAAGGGCGACCCGGGTGAGCGGCGGCGCTTCCTGGACGAGCTGCTGACCGCCCGGGCTCCCCGGCTGGCCGGGGTGCGGCAGGACTACGAGCGGGTCCTCAAGCAGCGCAACGCCCTGTTGAAGACCGCCGCGATGGCCCGCCGGGCCGGCGGCGGCAAGGGCGCCGACCTGTCCACCCTGGAGGTCTGGGACGGCCACCTGGCCCGCGCCGGCGCCGAGTTGACGGCCTTCCGGATCCAGCTGGTGGCCGCCCTGCAACCGCTGGTGACGGCCGCCTACGGGCAGCTGGCCCCCGGCGGCGGCGAGACCGCCCTGGAGTACCGCAGCTCCTTCGAGGGCGAGCTGCCGACCAGCCGCGAGCAGGCCGAGGAGCAGCTGCTGGACGCGCTGCGGGCGGTGCGCCGGCAGGAGGTCGAGCGCGGCGTCACCCTGGTCGGCCCGCACCGCGACGAGCTGGTGCTCAAGCTCGGCCCGCTGCCCGCCAAGGGCTACGCCAGCCACGGCGAGTCCTGGTCGTACGCGCTGGCGCTGCGGCTGGCCTCGTACGAGCTGCTGCGCGCCGACGGCGGTGAACCGGTGCTGATCCTGGACGACGTCTTCGCCGAACTGGACGCCGCCCGCCGCGACCGGCTGGCCGAGCTGGTGGCCGACGGCGAGCAGGTGCTGGTGACGGCGGCGGTCGCCGAGGACGTGCCGAAGGCGCTGGCCGGCGCCCGGTTCGCGGTCTCCGACGGCGCGGTGCGCCGGATCGACGCCTGACCGCTCCCCCCGTACCCCCGCCGCCGGGCGCACCCGGCGGCCCGTCCCGTGTGCGCTCCCGTACGCTGGACCGTTCAGCGTTGTCCACAGGCTGGGGAAAGGAGATCGCCGTGAGCGAGCCGGCGGAGCACTCCCCCAGGCCGGGCGCTTCCAAGCCCGGTGTCCCCGGACCCGCTGTCCCCGAGCCCGGCGCGTCCGAGGCCGGTGCCCCGCGGCCGACCGGCGCCGACCTCGCCCGCTCCGCGCTGCGGGCGGCCCGGGCCCAGGCCCGCCAGCGCGGTGAGCAGGTCCGGGAGAAGCGCGAGGCGAAGCGGCACGGACTGCGCAGCGGCGCCCGCTCGGACGGCCGGGACCCGGTCCCGCTGGGTGCCGCGCTGAACCGATTGCTGACCGAGCGCGGCTGGGAGTCCTCGGCCGCGGTCGGCGGGGTGATGGGCCGCTGGCCGCAGATCGTCGGCCCGGACATCGCCGCGCACTGCCACCCCTCCTCCTACGACGAGGCCGCCGCGGTGCTCACCGTGCAGTGCGACTCCACCGCCTGGGCCACTCAACTACGCTGGCTGTCAAGGCAGTTGGTGGCACGTCTGAACCACGAGCTGGGCCACGGGACGGTCCGGACCATCAAGGTGCTCGGCCCGGCGGCGCCCGCCCGCGGCTACGGCCGGCTGCGCGCGCCGGGGAGCAAGGGGCCGGGCGACACCTGGGGCTGACCGGGGCCTCGGCCGGTCCCCCGGGAGCGCGGACCGGATGGCGATCTTCCGGAACCCCTGACAGCCCTTCCAGGCGCCCTGGGCCCCCCGGTCGAGTATCGGGACATGTGCAGAGGGGATTCAGGGCGGCGTATCTGCCCTCAAGGGCTGCCAAACGCCCATCTCTGTCAGTCGTACCGGTAGACTGAAAGCCAAACACTGTTGCTAGTGGCAACCGAGTCAGAACGCTGTGGTCGCACGCCCGCCCGCACGGGATTGGGGATGCGGCCCGTGCTGTGCCAGAGAGGGCGCTTCGTGGCCGATTCCGGCAACCCCAGCCAGACCCCAGACCAGACCGATCAGGGCGAGAAGTCCTACAACGCCAGCAACATCCAGGTGCTGGAGGGCCTCGACGCCGTCCGCAAGCGTCCCGGCATGTACATCGGCTCGACCGGTGAGCGTGGCCTGCACCACCTGGTGCAGGAGGTCGTGGACAACTCCGTCGACGAGGCCATGGCCGGGCACGCGGACACCATCGAGGTCACGATCCTGCCGGACGGCGGCGTGCGGGTGGCCGACAACGGGCGCGGCATCCCGGTCGGCATCGTCCCCGGGCAGGAGAAGCCGGCCGTCGAGGTCGTGCTCACCGTGCTGCACGCGGGCGGCAAGTTCGGCGGCGGCGGGTACGCGGTCTCCGGCGGTCTGCACGGCGTCGGCGTCTCGGTGGTGAACGCGCTCTCCACCAGGCTCGCGGTGGAGATCCACACCGAAGGCCACATCTGGACCCAGGACTACAAGATGGGCGCCCCGACCGCCCCCCTGGCCAAGGGCGCGGAGACCGACCGCACCGGCACCACGGTGACCTTCTGGGCCGACGGCGACATCTTCGAGACCACCGTCTACTCCTTCGAGACGCTCTCCCGCCGCTTCCAGGAGATGGCCTTCCTCAACAAGGGCCTGTCCATCTCGCTGACCGACGAGCGCCCCGAGCACGTGGACGAGGAGGGCAAGCCGCTCTCCGTCACGTACAAGTACGACGGCGGCATCGCCGACTTCGTCGCCCACCTCAACTCCCGCAAGGGCGAGGTCATCCACCCCTCGGTCATCGACTTCGAGGCGGAGGACAAGGACAAGGCGATCTCGGTGGAGGTCGCGATGCAGTGGAACTCCTCCTACACCGAGGGGGTCTACAGCTTCGCCAACACCATCCACACCCACGGCGGCGGTACCCACGAGGAGGGCTTCCGCGCCGCGCTGACCGGCCTCGTCAACCGCTACGCGCGGGACAAGAAGCTGCTCCGCGAGAAGGACGACAACCTCTCCGGCGAGGACATCCGCGAGGGCCTGACCGCGATCATCTCGGTCAAGCTCGGCGAGCCGCAGTTC
The DNA here is from genome assembly GCF_055575155.1 of Kitasatospora sp. NPDC034533. Classification (NCBI taxonomy): domain Bacteria; kingdom Bacillati; phylum Actinomycetota; class Actinomycetes; order Kitasatosporales; family Streptomycetaceae; genus Kitasatospora; species Kitasatospora sp. NPDC034533. Next base: position 89,946 of record NZ_JBVITE010000002.1, on the reverse strand, counting down.
GAGGGCCAGACCAAGGACAAGCTCGGCAACACCGAGGCCAAGACCTTCGTCCAGAAGGTCGTCCACGAGCAGCTCAACGACTGGCTGGACCGCAACCCCAACGAGGCCGCGGACATCATCCGCAAGTCCATCCAGGCCGCCACCGCGCGCGTCGCCGCCCGCAAGGCCCGCGACCTCACCCGCCGCAAGGGCCTGCTGGAGTCCGCCTCGCTGCCGGGCAAGCTCTCCGACTGCCAGTCCAAGGACCCGTCCGAGTGCGAGATCTTCATCGTCGAGGGTGACTCCGCCGGCGGCTCGGCCAAGCAGGGCCGCGACCCGCGCACCCAGGCCATCCTGCCGATCCGCGGCAAGATCCTGAACGTCGAGAAGGCCCGGATCGACAAGGTCCTCCAGAACACCGAGGTCCAGGCGCTGATCTCGGCGTTCGGCTGCGGCATCCAGGAGGACTACGACGAGTCCAAGCTGCGGTACCACAAGATCGTCCTGATGGCCGACGCCGACGTCGACGGACAGCACATCCGCACCCTGCTGCTGACCCTGCTGTTCCGCTTCATGCGGCCGCTGGTCGAGTCCGGGTACGTCTACCTCGCGATGCCGCCGCTGTACAAGATCAAGTGGGGCAAGGACGACTTCGAGTACGCCTACTCCGACCGCGAGCGCGACGCACTGGTCGCCGCCGGCGTGGAGGCCGGGCGCCGGCTGCCCAAGGACGACGCGATCCAGCGCTTCAAGGGTCTCGGCGAGATGAACGCCGAGGAGCTGCGCGTCACCACCATGGACGCCGAGCACCGGCTGCTTCTCCAGGTCACCCTGGAGGACGCCGCCCGCGCCGACGAGCTGTTCTCCGTGCTGATGGGCGAGGACGTCGAGGCCCGCCGCTCCTTCATCCAGCGCAACGCCAAGGACGTCCGCTTCCTGGACGTGTGACGCCTGCACCCCAGGCCCCGCACGTTCCAGTCCGCGTGAAAGGAAACTGACCACCAGTGGTCGACGACAACCGTCCCGAAGGCGACCAGCCCGAGACGCCCGAGGCCGCCGAGGCCACCGCCCAGGCGACCATGCGCATCGAGCCGGTCGAGCTCGAGACCGAGATGCAGCGCTCGTACCTCGACTACGCGATGAGCGTGATCGTCAGCCGTGCGCTGCCCGAGGTCCGCGACGGCCTCAAGCCGGTGCACCGCCGCGTGCTCTACGCGATGTACGACGGCGGGTACCGCCCCGAGAAGGGCTACTACAAGTGCGCCCGCGTCGTCGGCGACGTCATGGGCAACTACCACCCGCACGGTGACACCTCGATCTACGACACCGTGGTCCGCCTGGCCCAGCCGTGGTCGATGCGGATGCCGCTGGTGGACGGCAACGGCAACTTCGGCTCCCCGGGCAACGACCCGGCGGCGGCGATGCGCTACACCGAGTGCAAGATGATGCCGCTGGCCATGGAGATGATGCGCGACATCGACGAGGAGACCGTCGACTTCGCGCCGAACTACGACGGCCGCTCGCAGGAGCCGACCGTCCTGCCCGCGCGCTTCCCCAACCTGCTGGTCAACGGTGCCACCGGCATCGCGGTCGGCATGGCCACCAACATCCCGCCGCACAACCTCCGCGAGGTCGCCTCCGGCGCGCTCTGGTACCTGGAGAACCCGGAGGCCTCCGCCGAGGAGCTGCTGGACGCCCTGGTCGAGCGGATCAAGGGCCCCGACTTCCCCACCGGCGCGCTGATCGTCGGCCGCCGCGGGATCGACGACTACTACCGCACCGGCCGCGGCTCCGTCACCATGCGGGCCGTGGTCGAGGTCGAGGAGATCCAGGGCCGCCAGTGCCTGGTGATCACCGAGCTGCCGTACCAGGTCAACCCGGACAACCTCGCGCTGAAGATCGCCGACCTGGTCAAGGACGGCAAGATCGCCGGCATCGCCGACGTCCGCGACGAGTCCTCGGCCCGCACCGGCACCCGCCTGGTGGTCGTGCTCAAGCGCGACGCGGTCGCCAAGGTCGTGCTGAACAACCTGTACAAGCACACCGAGCTCCAGACCAACTTCGGCGCCAACATGCTGGCCCTGGTCGACGGCGTGCCGCGCACCCTGTCACTGGACGCCTTCATCCGGCACTGGGTCAACCACCAGGTCGAGGTCATCGTCCGGCGCACCCGGTTCCGGCTGCGCAAGGCCGAGGAGCGCGCCCACATCCTGCGCGCCCTGCTCAAGGCCCTGGACCTGATCGACGACGTCATCGCGCTGATCCGGGCCTCGGCCAGCGCCGACGCCGCCCGCACCGGCCTGATGGGCCTGCTCGACATCGACGAGCTCCAGGCCAACGCCATCCTCGAGATGCAGCTGCGCCGCCTGGCCGCCCTGGAGCGCCAGCGGATCACGGACGAGCACGACGAGCTCCAGCGCAAGATCGACGAGTACAACGCGATCCTGGCCTCGCCGACCCGCCAGCGGGAGATCATCTCCGAGGAGCTCACCGCGATCGTCGAGAAGTACGGCGACGAGCGGCGCTCCACCCTCATCCCGTCCGACGGCGACCTCTCCATCGAGGACCTCATCGCCGAGGAGGACATCGTCGTCACGATCACCCGTGGCGGCTACGTCAAGCGGACCCGCTCCGACCTCTACCGCTCGCAGAAGCGCGGCGGCAAGGGCGTGCGCGGTGCCCAGCTCAAGCAGGACGACATCGTCGACCACTTCTTCGTGACGACGACCCACAACTGGATCCTGTTCTTCACCAACAAGGGCCGGGTCTACCGGGCCAAGGGCTACGAGCTGCCGGACGCCGGGCGCGACGCCCGCGGCCAGCACGTGGCCAACCTGCTGGCCTTCCAGCCGGAGGAGCACATCACCCAGGTGATGGCCGTGCGCACCTACGAGGACAAGCCGTACCTGGTCCTCGCCACCCGGGCCGGCCTGGTGAAGAAGTCCGCGCTCAAGGACTACGACTCCCCGCGCTCCGGCGGCCTGATCGCGATCAACCTGCGCCAGGACGAGGAGGGCCGGGACGACGAGCTGATCGGCGCCGAGCTGGTCTCCGCCGAGGACGACCTGCTGCTGGTCTCCAAGAAGGCCCAGTCGATCCGCTTCACCGCGACCGACGACGCCCTCCGGCCCACCGGCCGCGCCACCTCCGGCGTCAAGGGCATGGCCTTCCGCGAGGACGACGAACTGCTCTCGATGAACGTCGTCCGTCCGGGTACCTACGTCTTCACCGCCACTGACGGCGGGTACGCCAAGCGCACCGGTGTGGACGAGTACCGTGTCCAGGGACGCGGCGGCTACGGCACCAAGGCGGCGAAGATCGTCGAAGGCCGCGGCTCGCTGGTCGGCGCGCTCGTGGTCGACGAGTCCGACGAGATCATGGCGATCACCCTCTCGGGTGGGGTGATCCGCACGAGGGTTTCCGAGGTTCGTGAAACCGGACGTGACACCATGGGCGTCCAACTGATCAACCTCGGAAAGCGCGACGCGGTCGTGGGCATGGCCCGCAACGCGGAGGCCGAGGACGAGGAGACTGCGGAGGACGAGGTGGCGGGTACCGAGTCCACCGAGACGGCCGAGGGCGCGGCGACGGCGGTCGACGGAGACGTCGAGGCCTGAACCGAACCGCAGACCGGTGCCGTCGCGTCCAACGGATGGGCGCGGCGGCACCGGACGCCGACCAGTTCCGGGCAATCCCGCCGGGCGCTGGGTGACGAGTGACGAAGCAGGGCGGCGCCGCCGTCCTGGTGGGAAGTGCGGGAGGACCAGGTGAGTGGAGCCACGGGTGCTGCGGGAGGAACCTCCGGCGGCCGTCCGGGCGCGCAGGGCGGGGGATCGTACGGCGTCCCGCAGCCGCCGAACGAGCACTCGACCGCGTCCACCTCGCTGATGCCGCCGACCGGTGGAGCGGGCCAGACCGGTGCCGGCGGCTTCTCGCAGCCCACCACGTACGCCAAGGGCCAGCCGACCCCGGCCCGGGGCACCCGGGTCCAGGGCGGCAACACCCCGCCCGGCGGGACCCCGGTGGTCGGCCCCGGCGGCGCGGGAGCGGCGCGCCGCCCCGCCGGTCCCCCCGCGGCCGGCGGCCCCGGGCTCGGCCGGACCCGCAAGGCCCGGCTGCGGGTGACCAAGGTCGACCCGTGGTCCGTGATGAAGGTCAGCTTCCTGCTGTCGCTGGCCGTCGGCATCATCATCATCGTGGCCGCGGCGGTGCTGTGGATGACGCTGGACTCGCTCGGCGTCTTCGACTCGCTGACCAAGACCCTCAAGGACGTCACCGGCTCGGACAGCAACGGCGGCGTCAACCTGATGGACTACGTGGGCTTCGGCAAGGTGATGACCTTCACCACGCTGATCGCCGTCGTCGACGTCGTCCTGCTGACCGCCCTGTCCACGCTCTCCGCGTTCATCTACAACGCGGCGGCCGGCTTCACCGGCGGCGTGGAGCTCACCCTGGCCGAGGAGGACTGATTCCGGCCAGATCCTGACTGGTATTCAGTTCGCCGTCCACGGGCGGAATGCACGGACCCCGGCTGTTGTTCCAGCCTGGGGTCCGTCGGCATTTCGGGTGACAGCCGGTGGCCCGCGGCGCGCCGCCCGGAAACCGGGCACCCGCCGTGGGCTTAGCTGGTGCCGCCCGTCCCGCGCCTGGGAGTGCCGCCGACCGCCCCGGTCCGCCCGACCGGGGCAGCAGGTTTCCACAGGACGACTGGACGGAGGCGCGCGGTGGCGAAGCTCGCAGGTCAACTGGTCGAGGCCCTGGAAGGGCTGTTGGGGGTCCCGGTACCACTGCGGGTGCAGGCCTGGGACGGCAGCGTCGCCGGGCCTCCGGGAGCGCCCACCGTGGTGCTGCGCAACCGCCGGGCGCTGCGCCGGCTGGTCTGGCGGCCGGACGAGCTGGGCCTGGCCCGCGCCTACGTCGCGGGGGACCTGGACCTCGCCCCCGGCACCGACCTGTACGAGACGCTCTCCGCCGTCGCCCGCTTCGCCGAGCTGCCGGAGATCCGCACCCGGGAGCTGGGGCCGCGCGAGGTCCTCGGCGCGCCGGGCCGCCGGGTGCTCGCCGCCGCGCTGCGGGCCGGGGCGATCGGCCTCGAACCGGAGCCGCCCCGGGAGGAGGCCCGCACGGCCCGGGGGCGGCTGCACAGCCGCAGCCGGGACCGCGAGGCCATCAGCCACCACTACGACGTCGGGAACGACTTCTACCGCCTCGTGCTGGGCTCCTCGATGGTCTACTCGTGCGCCTACTGGACGCCGGAGGCGAAGAGCCTGGAGGCCGCCCAGGAGGCCAAGCTCGACCTGATCTGCCGCAAGCTCGGCCTGAGGCCCGGAATGCGCCTGCTGGACGTCGGCTGCGGCTGGGGCTCGCTGCTGCTGCACGCCGCCGAGCACTACGGGGTCACCGCGGTCGGCGTCTCCATCTCCAAGGAGCAGGTCGCGCTGGCCCGCGCCCGGGTGGAGGAGGCCGGCCTGTCCGACCGGGTGGAGGTCCGCCTCCAGGACTACCGGGAGGTCGTGGACGGCCCCTTCGACGCGATCTCCAGCGTCGGGATGGCCGAGCACGTCGGCTCCGAGCAGTACCGGATCTACGCCGAGGGCCTGTACCGGTTGCTGGTGCCCGGCGGCCGGCTGCTCAACCACCAGATCGCCCGGCGCCCCGACCGCCCCGGCGAACCGCACCGCACCAGCCCCTTCATCGACCGCTACGTCTTTCCGGACGGCGAGCTCTCCCCCGTCGGTTCCACCGTGGCCCGGCTGGAGGAGGCCGGATTCGAGGTCCGGGACGTCGAGTCGCTGCGCGAGCACTACGGGCTGACCCTGCGCGAGTGGGTGGCCAACCTGGAGGCGCACTGGACGGAGGCGGTCCGGCTGGTCGGCCTCGGCCGGGCCCGGGTCTGGCGGCTGTACATGGCGGCCTCCGCGCTCGCCTTCGAGCAGAACCGGATCGGGGTCAACCAGGTCCTCGCCGTACGCAGCACCGAGGAGGGCGCGGCGGGCCTGCCGCCGACCCGCGAGGAGTGGCTGGTGCGCCCCTCCGCCGCCGCGCCGGGGCTGGTCACGGGGGGCGTTGCCGCGGCCCCGGCCGATACGGATTTGGGAGATCGGCGGTCGGTCCGCTAATCTTTCAGTGCGGCAAGGGCCTATAGCTCAGACGGTTAGAGCGCTTCCCTGATAAGGAAGAGGCCACAGGTTCAAGTCCTGTTAGGCCCACAACCGCGAAGGGCCCGGAGTGATCCACTCCGGGCCCTTCGACACTTCCCGAGATCGGGCGGGCCACCGGTGCGGCCGGAGTCCGGTACGATCTCTGTTCGGTGAGGGCCTATAGCTCAGACGGTTAGAGCGCTTCCCTGATAAGGAAGAGGCCACAGGTTCAAGTCCTGTTAGGCCCACCTCCACGAAGGGCCCGGAGTGATCCACTCCGGGCCCTTCGGCGTCTTCGTCGGCGGGCCGGGGCCGTCCGCCCGGCCTCGGGGGCCTCCGGGCCGCTCCATTCGGCGGCCGGGGCGGCGGCCGGGAGCCGCGGCGTCAATCCTGGGACCGGACCGCCGGGTTGGCCGTGCCGGTGGCTGGTCACGATTGGGACACCGGTGTGTATCATCGGCCGCAAGGGCAGTCTGGCACCCGGTCCGCCCGTTCGAGCTCGAAACACCATCTGGACTCGTCGGCCCGGTCATTCCGCCGGATCCCGCTCTTGAGTCCACCAACGCAAGAAGGACGAGGTCCCGCGGTGAAGAAGCTTCTCCTGGTCGCCCTGGTCGCCCTCGGCGGCTTCTTTGTCTACCGTCAGGTCCAGGCGGACCGCGCCGAGCAGGACCTGTGGACCGAGGCCACCGACCCGGTCCCGGCCGGTCGCTGAGCCCCGGGCGATCTGACGATCGACGAGTTCCGGAGGCGCCGGACGGCGCCTCCCGGGCCGGCCGGCCCGGTCGCCGAACCGGACCGGCCGACCCCATGGAACGGCACTTTTCCAGGGGGACGGCGCTGGGAACCGCGCCGGAACCCGGTACGCTAGTGCCCGTTGGCACGCGCGGTGCCGTCGAGGGGCATTAGCTCAGTTGGTAGAGCGCTGCCTTTGCAAGGCAGATGTCAGGAGTTCGAGTCTCCTATGCTCCACAGCCCACAGCGGTAACCAAGAGGCCGCTGACCGGAAATTCCGGTCAGCGGCCTCTCGGCTTTCCCGGGGACCTCCGCGCGGTCAGGACGGCCGGGGGCCGTCCCCGGCGGCGGGACCGTCGTCCTCGGTGGCCGGGGCCTCGCCGGCTTCGGAGCCGTTCACCGGGGCGGAGGCGGCGTGGGCGCCGGCCGGGCCGGGCTCCTGCACGGCCGGGGGCTCGACCAGCCACTCCGGGTTGCTGTGCCGGCGCCACCACTGCCAGGCCACGAGGCCGCTGCCGATCGCCAGCAGGCCGGCCACGGCGAGGCCGGTGGCCAGGCGGTTGCAGTGTTCCTTCCTGGCGTTCCGGGCGGCGAGCTCGCTGATCTCGGCCGAGCTGACGTTGCCCTGGAGGGCGGTCAGCGCGGCGGCGCCGCGGGCCTGGGCCTCGTGGGCCATCGGGCCGACGGTGGTGCGGGCCTGGTCGACCGCCTGGGCGACCTTGGGGCCGACGGTGGAGCGCGCCTGGTCGGCGGCCCGGGCGGCGGACAGGCGGGCCGCCAGAGCGGCCTCCTGGGCCCGGTGGAGGGCCTTCAGGGTGTTCTGCTGGGCCTCCGGCGGCAGGCTGGCGAAGGCCTGGCCGAACTGGGGGGCCAGATGCTTGTCGTACTGGCTGCGGAGATTGTGGGCGGCCTGGGAGGCCTTCGGGCCGAAGGCGTCCAAGGCCGGGCCGAGGCGCTGCTTGGCGCCGTCCGCGAACTGCGCGGCGGTGTCCCGGGTCCTGGTGGCCGTCTCTCGGGCTGAATCCGAAAAGCTCACGAGTCTCTCCTCCTGGGTGGCGTCCTTTATGCACATATCCACCTGAATGCTGATCATGCATCCTGATTTGTTCCGTGGCATGTCGGGATGGGCCGGGCGTGGGGCCCTGCGGGGGCGGGGGTGAGGGGGAGGGGAGGGTGCGGCGGTGGTCGGGATGGGCCGGGCGTGGGGCCCTGCGGGGGGTGGGGGTGAGGGGGAGGGGAGGGTGCGGCGGTGGTCGGGATGGGCCGGGCGTGGGGCCCTGCGGGGGGTGGGGGTGAGGGGGAGGGGAAGGTGCGGCGGCGGTCGGGATGGGCCAGGCGTCGGGCCCTGTCGGGCCCTGTGGGGCGGCGGATGGGGTGAGGGGAGGTCGACGTCGGGACGGGCCTGGCACGGGCCTCTGCGGGGCGGCTGGGGGAGGAAGGGACGGCGGGGGCCGTGCCGGGCCCTGCGGGCGGCCGGGGGAGGCGTCGGAGGGGTGGCTCCCCAGGCACGCGGGGAGGGGCGGCGAGCCGGTGGGGCCGTGGGCGGCCTCCCGGTGGGCCGGGACCGGGCGGCGTCCGGGGGAGCCGGGCCGGGAACGGCGGTGCGGCAGTAGGCTGGCTGCTTCGGAGGTCGTGTACGGGAAGGGGACCCCGCTGATGCTCCCGGACGAGCCGCGGTCGTCGGCCGATCGCTCCCCGGAGGCCGGACTGCCCGGCTGCCACCGGCACCCGCAGACCCCCACCGGGATCTCGTGCACCCGCTGTGAGCGGCCGATCTGCCCGCAGTGCATGGTGGCCGCCTCGGTGGGCTTCCAGTGCCCGGATTGCGTCGGCGCCGGCCACGCCGGGTCGCGGCAGGCGACCACCCGGTTCGGTGGCGCCCTGGCCGCCGACGGCGGGCTGGTCACCCGGCTGCTGATCGGGATCAACATCGTGGTCTGGGTGCTGGCGGCCTACGTGCTCACTCCGCGGCTGGGCCAGACCTGGTCGCTGTTCAGCGCCGGACGGGACATCCTCGGCGGCCCGGCGGGCATCGCCGACGGCCCGCACCAGTGGTACCGGCTGCTGACCGCCACCTTCCTGCACCTGGAGTGGTGGCACGTCGGGATGAACATGCTGGTGCTGTTCTGGCTCGGCCCGACGCTGGAGCAGGCGCTCGGCCGGCTGCGCTTCCTGGCCCTCTACCTGGTCTCCGGGCTGGGCGGCAGCGCCTTCGCCTTCGTGGTGGCCGGCGACTGGATGAACTCGGTGGGCGCCTCCGGGGCGATCTTCGGGCTGATCGGCGCCACGATCGTGATACAGCTGCGGAACCGGGGCCCGCTCGGCCCGGCGATGGCGTTCCTGGTCTTCAACCTGATCGTCACCTTCTCCCGTCCGGGCATCGACTGGCGGGCGCACCTCGGCGGGCTGCTGCTCGGCTCGCTGACCGCGGCCGGCCTGATGTACGCCCCTCGCGGGCGCCGCGGGCTGGTCCAGGCGCTGGCGGTGGGGGGCGCGGTGGCGATCGAGGCGGGGATGCTGCTGGTCGGGATGGCCCTCTACGGGGCCTGACCCCTCGGACGTTTGTCCACAGCGGGTGCGGGGCTGTGCACAGGTTGTGCGGCCAACCGGGGGTGGACTGTTGTTCTACGCGTGTCCTGCTGTGCGGTTGCCCCGTTCCCGGGTGGTTGTGCACAGCTGTGGAAACTCGCGGGCGGCGGAGTTATCCACAGGCTGGGGGGACTTTTCCCCAGTGTGGATAACCATGTGGATAAGCGGGACAGTCCGATGATGGGGATGACCGGGCCGCTTTCCGGCGGCCTCCGGACACGCCTGACCGCCGCCCCGGGGCGAGCGGTCCGAAGCGGCGGGCGACGGCTCGAAACCGAGCCTCAGGACGGGCGGGCCGTCACTTCCACTGGGTGGAGACGCCGAAGCCGGCGGCGATGAAGCCGAAGCCGACCAGGATGTTCCAGTTCCGCCAGCTCTCGACCGGGTAGCTGCCGCTGGTCACGTAGTAGGTGACGATCCACACCAGCCCGATCAGGAACATCGCCAGCATCAGCGGTGCGACCCAACTGCGGCCCGAACTGATCTTCACCGCGGCCGTGGTCGGCGGGGTGTAGTCGGACTTCTTGCGGAGTCGGGACTTCGGCACGAGGAGCTCTCCTGTCGATGCGCTGTGAGACCGCGCGGAGGTGCAGCGGGTGAGTCTGCCGGTGCCGACTGCGGGAGAACGCCCTGGGGACCGCTCCGCCGCATGCCACCGGCGTCCGTTAGCGTAGTGGCTCGGCGGGTCTTGAGGAGATAAGGGTACGGTGACTAATTTGTCGATTCCCCCTGAGTCGGCCGCTGCCCGCCGCTCCGGCACCCGAATTGTCGGACGTGCCCTGACCTGCGCCGTCTTCGCGCTCGCCGGTCTGCTCTTCTACGTCAGCGCGCAGACCGCCCGCGGCACCGACCTGCGGACCGACAACTCGCTGCTCAGCCTCGGCGACGTGGTCCGCCAGCGCAGCGCGCAGAACCAGCAGGCGCAGTCCCAGCTCGCCGACCTCCAGGCCCGCGCCCAGGAGCTCACCGAGCAGCAGGGCCACGACCCGGCCGACGCCGCCCAGCTGGGCGGGTTGCGCTCCGGGGCCGCCCTGGAACCGCTCCAGGGCGGCGGGCTGACCGTCACCCTCAACGACGCCCCGCCGAACGCCACCGCCCGCATCCCCGGGGTGCCCGAGCCCGGCGTCAACGACCTGGTCATCCACCAGCAGGACATTCAGGCCGTGGTCAACGCGCTGTGGCGGGGCGGCGCCGAGGGCGTCCAGGTGATGGACCAGCGGCTGATCTCCACCAGCGCCGTCCGCTGCGTCGGCAACACCCTGCTGCTCCAGGGGCGGGTCTACTCCCCGCCGTACGTGGTCAAGGCGGTGGGCAGGACCGACGCGCTGCGCTCGGCCGTCGAGGCGGACCCGACGATCCGCAACTACCTCCAGTACGTCCAGGCGTACGGCCTGGGCTGGAAGGTCCAGGAGAGCGGGGAGCTGACCCTGCCCGGGTACTCCGGCACCGTCGAGCTGCGCTCCGCCGACGGCCGGCAGTAGCGGACCTGCCCCGCGGCCGTGGGCGGCGGGTCTACTCTTGACCCCAGTCCGCTACGTCGAGGGAGCACCATGTACGGCTGGATCTGGCGTCACCTCCCGGGTAACACCCTGGTCCGGGCCGTCATCTCGCTGCTCCTCGTGCTGGGGATCGTCTACGTCCTGTTCACCTACGTCTTCCCGTGGGCGGAACCGCTGCTCCCCTTCGGTGACGTCACGGTGGACGGCGGCGACGGCGCCGCGACCGGCTGAGCCGCCGGACCCGGCACCCCCTACCAGCACCGCACCCCACGGAGACCCCGCGCGCATGACGACCCCGCCGACCCCGCCCCGCATCCTGGTGGTGGACAACTACGACAGCTTCGTCTTCAACCTGGTCCAGTACCTGTACCAGCTCGGCGCCACCTGCGAGGTGGTGCGCAACGACGAGGTGACGGTCGAGCACGCCACGCGCCGCGACGGCGCGGAGGGCTTCGACGGGGTGCTGCTCTCCCCCGGACCGGGCGGCCCGGAGGAGGCCGGGGTCTGCATCGAGATGGTGCACCACTGCGCGCGGATCGGGCTGCCGGTGTTCGGCGTCTGCCTGGGGCTCCAGTCGATCGCGGCCGCGTACGGCGCGGTGGTCGGCCGGGCGCCGGAGCTGCTGCACGGCAAGACCTCGCCCGTCGAGCACGAGGACGGCGGGGTGTTCGCGGGCCTGCCCTCGCCGCTGACCGCGACCCGCTACCACTCGCTCGCGGTCGAACCGTCCACGGTACCGGCCGAGTTGGTGGTCACCGCGCGCACCGAGAGCGGCGTCGTCATGGGCCTGAGGCACCGTGAACTGCCGGTCGAGGGCGTGCAGTTCCACCCCGAGTCGGTGCTCACCGAGGGCGGCCACCGGATGCTCGCCAACTGGCTGGCGGAGTGCGGCTTCCCGCAGGCGGTCGACCGGTCGGCCGGGCTCGCCCCGGTGATCGGCCGGGGCTGACCGGCGTGACCGCGCTGCGTCCGGACGGGCGCTTCCAGCCGGAGGCGGACCCGTACGGCACCGTGCAGCAGTACGGCGGGCACCGGGGCGACGGCGCCGGCGGCTCGCCGCAGCAGCAGCCGGGGTACCCGGTGCAGACCGTGCCCGAGGACGCCTGGGGCGTGTACGAGCAGGCCCAGGAACCCATCGTGGACGGGCCCGAGTACCCCTGGCTGCCCGACCGGACCCTCCAGCTGCGGCTGCCCGCCGACCTCGGCGCCGGCGCGCCCACCACCGAACCCGCTCCGCCCACCGGCGGCCGGGCCGAGCGACGCCGCGCCGCCCAGGGCCGGACCTCGCTGCGCTCCGGCAACGGACGGCGCCGGGCGAAGGGCCGTACCGCGGGGCGGGTGCGGCCCAAGGAGTCCCCGCTCGTGGTGGCCGCCCGGGGCGTCGGCGAACTGTGCATCACGCTCGGCCTGGTCATGCTGCTCTTCGTCGCCTACCAGCTCTGGTGGACCAACGTGCAGGCCGACGCCGCCGCCGACGGGGCGCGCAACCGGCTGGAGCAGCAGTTCGACGCGGCCCCGCCGCCCGCGCAGCCCGGGCAGCCGGCCCCCGACCCGAACAAGCCCGAGGTCTTCGAGCCCGGCAAGGGCTTCGCCATCGTCTACCTGCCCAAGCTGGGGCTGAAGTTCCCCATCGCCGAGGGCACCTCCAAGTCGGCCGTGCTCGACAAGGGCCTGGTCGGCCACTACACCGGCACCGGGATGCCCGCCGACAAGGCGGGCAACTTCGCGCTGGCCGCCCACCGCAACACCCACGGCGAGCCGTTCCGGTACATCAACGAGCTCGGCAAGGGCGACAAGATCGTGGTGGAGACCGCGGCGGGCTACTACACCTACGAGGTCACCGGGGGCATCCCGGAGACCTCCCCCAACAACGTGAGCGTGATCAAGCCGGTGCCGAACGGCGCCGGGTACACCGGTCCGGGCCGCTACATCACGTTGACGACCTGCACCCCGGAGTTCACCTCCAAGTTCCGTCTCATCGTTTTTGGCAAGATGATCGAGGAACGGCCGCGCGCCCAGGGCAAGCCGGCCGCGATCACGGGCGGGTAGCCGCCCTGCCGCCCGGCCCGGAGGGGGAGCACCGCAGATGCAGGACGACACCGAGCAGTCGGCCGAACCGGTGGCGGAGGCCTTTCCGCCGCCCCCACCGCCGGGCGGGCGCAGACGGAGCCGGGCGCTGGTCGCGCTCGGGGTGTTCGGCGAGCTGCTGATCACGACGGGCCTGGTGCTCGGCCTGTTCGTGGCCTACTCGCTGTGGTGGACCAACGTGCAGGCGGACCGCTCGGCCTCGGAGGCCGCCGACCGGCTGCGCGGCAGTTGGGCCGCGGGCCCGACCGCCGGCCCGTCGGCCGCGCCCGGTGCCGCCCCCGCTCCCGGCGCCACCGCGCCCGCCGGACCCGCCGGCGCCGCGGACGGGCCGAGGCAGTTCGCGGCCGGGGACGACGTCGGCTTCCTGCACGTCCCGGCGATGGGCCGGAACTTCCAGGTGCTGATCCGGATGGGCACCTCCACCGACGTCCTGGACGAGGGCGTGGCGGGCGTCTACGAGCAGCCGTACAAGGCCGCGATGCCCTGGGACGAGCAGGGCAACTTCGCGCTGGCCGCCCACCGGGACGGCCACGGCGCCAAGTTCCACTCCCTGGACGCCGTCGGCAAGGGCGACGCGATCGTGGTCGAGACCAAGGACAAGTGGTACGTCTACCGGGTCGACAACACCCTGGCGGAGACCTCCAAGTACGACACCGGCATCGTGGCCCCCGTCCCGGCCCGCTCCGGCTACGCCGGCCCCGGCCGCTACATCACCCTGACCACCTGCACGCCGGTGTACACCTCGCGCTACCGGATGGCCGTCTGGGGGAGCCTGGTGCGGGTGGACGACGTGGACGCCAACCGCACCCCGCCGCCGGAGCTGCGCCGCTGAGCCGGAACGGCCGGACGGAAGGCCCGGACGAGAGCCCGGACGAACGCCCGAGGGCCCGCCGCGATCACCGCGGCGGGCCCTCGGCCGTGCTGGGGGTTACCCGGGCTCCCGCCCCCGGCTCAGTCGAACCAGGGGAAGACGGGAGGCCTAGTGATCCCCTTTGGGGGGTGTGGTGGTGGCGTCGCCCCCTTTGGTCGGCTCGGCCGCCTTGATCCACAGCTGGATCTGGGTGTTCGGGTCGACCGGGGTGCCGGCCGGCGGGTTGCTCTGCTGCACCGTCGCGTTCGGGTCCGGCTGGCCGTTGACCACGGTGTAGGTCAGGCCGAGCGCCTTCAGCTGGTTGGCGGCGTCGCCGAGCTTGACGTTGGCCAGCGGCGGGACCGGGACCTTGTCCGGCGCCTTGTAGATCGTCAGCGCGATCTTGGTGTTGGCCGGTGCCTTGTTGTTGGCCGGGACGGACTGCGAGGCGACGGTGTTGACCTTGGTCGGGTCGTTGGTCGGCGTGGTCTTCGACGCGTCCACCTGGAAGCCGAGGCCCTGGAGGGTGTTGGTCGCGTCCTCCTTCTGGGAGCCGACCACGTTCGGGACGGTGACCTTGGCCTTGCCCTGCGACACCGTCAGCTTGATCGGGGCGCTCGGGTCGACGGACGAGTTGGCCGGCGGGTCCTGGGCGGTGACGGTGTCCTGCGCCGCGGTGTCGTCGTCCTTGTACTCGGTGGTGACGTTGGTGAAGCCGAGGTCCGCGAGCGCCTTGGTGGCCTGGTCCTTGGGCTTGCCGACCACGCTGGGGACCGGCGCCTTGGACGGCCCCGAGGAGATCTGCACGGTGATGGTCGCGGTCTCGGCGACCTGGGTGTTCGCCGCCGGGTTCTGGGTGCAGACCTGGTCCTTCTTGACGTTGGCGTCCGGGCAGGCGATCTTCTCGCCCTCGGCCACCACGAGCTTGGGACCGGCCCCGGCGGCGGCCGTCTTGGCCTCGGCCAGGGTCTTGCCGACCAGGTTCGGCGCGGTGACCTTCGGCGGGTCCTGGTTCCCCTTGTCGCTGAACATCGCCTGGGCGACGAAGAAGGTGCCGACCAGGACCAGCACGGCGGCCACCGCCAGCACGATCCAGGAGGTGTTGCTCTTCTTCGGCTGGTCCTCGCCCCGCCGGCCGCCGCGGCCGTAGCCGTCGTCGTAGCCGTCGTTGCCGCCGCCCGCGGCGCCGGCGTAGGTCTGCCCGTAGCCGTCGTCCTGGTAGCCGCCCTGCTGCCCGTAGCCGGGCTGCCCGGAGGCCTGCGGCAGGAGGGCGGTCGGGCCGCCGCCGGGCTGCTGCGGCAGCACGTTGGTCTGGCCGTACGGGTCGTGCTGCTGCGGGTAGCCGTTCTGGTCGTAGCCGTAGCCGGCCGCTCCCATGCCGTACGCGGCCTGCTGGGCGGCGGCCACCGGCAGGCCGTCGAGGAAGCGCTCGATGTCGTCGCGCATCTCGTCGGCGGTCTGGTAGCGGTAGTCGCGGTCCTTGGCGAGCGCCTTCAGCACGATCGCGTCGACCTCGGGGCGCACCTCGGGGTCGAAGACGGACGGCGGCTGCGGCTCCTCCCGGACGTGCTGGTAGGCCACCGCGACCGGCGAGTCGCCGACGAACGGCGGGCGGACGGTCAGCAGCTCGTAGAGCAGGCAGCCGGTGGAGTAGAGGTCGGAGCGGGCGTCGACCTGCTCGCCCTTGGCCTGCTCGGGGGAGAGGTACTGGGCGGTGCCGATGACGGCCGAGGTCTGCGTCATGGTCATCCCGGCGTCGCCCATCGCGCGGGCGATGCCGAAGTCCATCACCTTGACGTTGCCCTGCCGGGTCAGCATCACGTTGGCCGGCTTGATGTCGCGGTGCACGATGCCGGCCCGGTGCGAGTACTCCAGGGCCTGGAGGATGCCGATGGTCATCTCCAGCGCCCGCTCGGGCAGCAGCCGGCGCCCGGAGTGCAGCAGCTCGCGCAGCGTGGACCCCTCGACGTACTCCATCACGATGTACGGGATGGAGATGCCGTCGATGTAGTCCTCGCCGGTGTCGTACACGGCGACGATCGCGGGGTGGTTCAGGGACGCCGCGGACTGCGCCTCGCGGCGGAAGCGGGCCTGGAACGACGGATCCCGGGCCATGTCGGCCCGGAGCGTCTTCACGGCGACGGAGCGGCCGAGCCTGGTGTCATGGCCGAGGTACACCTCGGCCATGCCGCCGCGTCCGAGGACGCCGCCGAGCTCGTACCTGCCGCCGAGGCGACGAGGCTCTTCCATACTTCCGACCCTCTCCCTCACCCGCCGGTGAGGTTGTGACGTAGGTGTCCCCGCACGCTCCTGGGTGACTCCGCGCGGTCCGCGACCGTTCTCCGGCCGGGCCGTTCGGTGCCTCGCGGGCGGCAACGGGCACACCCGCTGCTGGCGGATACGCTACCGGTCGTACCGCATCGGGCCGGAGTCAGCCGTCGGCCGATATCAGACCGGTATCCGGACGGGACTGGTCATCGTGACATTCCCCTCACCCCGGACCGGCGCTCCTACTTGCCGAGTGCGGCCTGCATCACCGCCTTGGCGATCGGGGCCGCGAGCCGGCCGCCGCTGATGCCGTCGCGGTTCTGGGAGCCGTCCTCGACCACCACCGCGACCGCGACCGACTGGCCGTCCGGGGTCTTGGCCCAGGAGGTGAACCAGGCGAACGGCAGCCCGGCGTTGTCCTCGCCGTGCTGCGCGGTGCCGGTCTTGCCGCCGACCTGGAGGCCGGGGATCTTGGCGTTGGTGCCGGTCCCGTTCTCGACCACCGAGACCATCAGGTCCTGCATCTTCTTCGCGGTGTCGGCGCTCATCGCCTGGGAGAACTGCTTCTCGGTGTGCTTGGAGATGGTGGTCAGCGTGGCCGAGCGCTCCTCGGCCACCAGGTACGGCTGCATCAGGCTGCCGTTGTTGGCGATCGCGGCGGAGACCATGGCCATCTGGAGCGGGGTGGCGCGGGTGTCGTGCTGGCCGATGGAGTCCTGGGCGGTGCCGTCGAGGCTCGGGCTGTCCGGGAAGACGCTCTTCTCGGAGCGGACCGGGGTGTCGATCGTGCTGTTGAAGCCGAACTTCTCGGCCTGCGCCCGCATCCGCTCCTTGCCCAGGTCCGCGCCCATCTTGGCGAAGACCGTGTTGCAGGACTGGTCCATCCCGGACTTGACGCTGGCGTTCTCGCAGCGCTCGTTCGGGCTCTCGTTCTTCAGCTGGGTAGTCGTGCCGGGCAGGACGTACGGCTCGGGCGTGTCCGTGGCGTCGTCGATGCTCTGGTAGCGGCCGTTCTCGAACGCCGCGGTCGCGGTGACCAGCTTGAAGGTGGAGCCGGGCGGATAGGTCTCCTTGAGCGCCCGGTTGAGCATCGGCTTGTTCGGGTCCGCGTTGAGGTCCGTCCAGGCCTTGGTGTCGGCCGCCTCGCCGCCGGCGAAGGTGCCGGGGTCGTAGGAGGGGGTCGAGACCAGTCCGAGGATCGCGCCGGTCTTCGGGTCGAGGGCGACCACCGCGCCCTTCTTGTTGCCCATCGCGTCGAAGGCGGCCTTCTGGACCTTGGCGTTGATGGTGGTGACGACGTCGCCGCCGCGCTTCTGCTCGCCGGTCAGCATGTCCAGGGTGTTGCGGAAGAACAGCCGGTCGTCGGTGCCGGAGAGGATGCCGTCCTCCAGGTTCTCCAGCTGGTTGGAGCCGTAGGCCTGGGAGGAGTAGCCGGTCACCGGGGCGTACATCGGGCCGTCGACCCAGGAGCGCTTGTACTTGTAGCGCAGGCCGTCGACGAAGTCGGACTTGGTGACCGGCTGGCCGCTGACGATGATGTTGCCGCGCGGGTGGGCGTACCGGTCGTACAGCTGCCGCTTGTTGTTCTTGTTGGTGGCCCAGGACTCGGCCTGGACGCCCTGCACCCAGTTGGTGCGCACCATCAGGGCCAGGATCAGCACGAGGCAGAAGATCGAGACCCGGCGGATCGGCTTGTTCATCGGGCGGGTCCTCCCTGGCCCTCGGGGGCCGGGGCCGGTTCGACCCCGGGGCGGCGGGCGCTGTCGCTGATCTTCAGCAGGATCGCGACCAGCGCCCAGTTGGCGACCACGGACGAACCGCCCTGGGCGAGGAACGGCATGGTCATACCGGTGAGCGGGATCAGCCCGGTGACACCGCCGGCGACGACGAAGACCTGGATCGCCATCGCCGAGGAGAGGCCGACGGCGAACAGCTTGCCGAACGGGTCCCGGGCGGCGAGCGCGGTGCGCAGACCCCGCTGCACCAGCAGCGCGTACAGCAGGAAGATCGCCATCAGGCCGGTCAGTCCCAGCTCCTCGCCGAAGGAGCCCAGGATGAAGTCGCTCTTGGCGGCGAAGGCGATCAGCCAGGAACGCCCCTGGCCCAGGCCCGAGCCGGTGACCCCGCCGGAGCCGAGCGCCATCAGCGACTGGCCGATCTGCTCGGTGGCGCCCTTCGGCGGGTTCGGGCCGAAGGCGGCCATCGGGTCGAGCCAGGCGTCGATGCGGACCTTGACGTGGCTGGCGGTCGAGGCGACGGCGACCGCGCCGCCGATCGACATCAGCAGGCCGAACAGGATCCAGCTGGTCCGCTCGGTGGCGACGTAGAGCATCACCACGAACAGCCCGAAGAACAGGAAGGACGTGCCCAGGTCGTTCTCGAAGATCAGGATCAGCAGGCTGAGCAGCCAGATCACGATGATCGGGCCGAGGTCGCGGCCGCGCGGCAGGTACAGGCCCATGAACCGGCGGCTGGCCAGCGCCAGGGCGTCCCGCTTGACCATCAGGTAGCCGGCGAAGAACACGGTCAGGATGATCTTGGCGAACTCTCCGGGCTGGATGGAGAAGCTGCCCATCCGGATCCAGATCTTGGCGCCGAAGTCCTCCGCCCGGGACGGGAAGAAGGCCGGCGCGGCGAGCAGGACCAGCGCCACCACCATCGAGATGTAGGTGTAGCGCTGGAGGACCCGGTGGTCCTTCAGCAGGACCATCACCCCGATGAAGCCGGCGATCCCGAGGGCCGACCACATCAGCTGGTTCTCGGCCGCCGGGTAGTTGCCCCTGAGCAGCTTGCCCGCCTTGTCCAGCCGCCAGATCATCACCACCCCGAGCCCGTTCAGCAGGGTGGCGATCGGCAGCATCAGCGGGTCCGCGTACGGCGCGAAGCGGCGCACCAGCAGGTGCGCGACCAGCGCCAGGGCGCCCATGCCGAGCCCGTAGCCGAGCATGCCGGCCGGAAGCCTGGAGTCCATCGCGAGGCCGACGTTGGCGTACGCGAGGACCGGCACCAGCACCGCGAAGACCAGCAGGGCCAGCTCGGTGTTGCGCCGGTTGGGCGCCTCCTGCGGGGAGATGGTGGTGTTGTCCCGCCGCCGGGGGACGGCGCGTTCGGCCGCCGCCCGGCGCCGGCCGGCCCGGGTGGGCTCTTCGCTCACGTTGTAGCTGCTCACGTAATGACCGCTCCCTGACGGCCGGCCCGCCCGCTCGGGGCGCTCCTATGTCGGATCACGGACGTCACTGCTTCGGGCAGGCGTTGGCCCGGCTGAGCTCGTCGTCGGTCAGCGGGGCGTCGCCGCTCTGCGCGCCGGCGGCCGGCGGGGTGGCGGTCGGCGCCGGGACGGGCGCCGCCGGTGTGGTCGGTGTCGGGGTGGTCGCGGGCGCCGTGCTCGGCGCCGGTGAGCCCGGGAGGACCTTCTTCTCGGTCGGGGTCGGCGTGGTCGCCAGGTACGCGGCCGGCGCGGCCTGGCCGGGCGCCGGGGTGGTGGCCTGGGTGGCCGGCTTGGCGGCCCGGCGGCAGAGCTGCACCCAGTTGTCGAGCTCGGTGACCGTCGTCTGGGCGTCGTTGAGGCTGTTGACCGAGATGGTCCGCTTCACGTGCGCCTGCTGGTCCTCGGGCAGCCACTTCAGCTGGATCTGGCTGTACGAGGAGTGCACCGAGGACAGGCTCAGCCCGGCGAGGTTCTGGTTGATGCCCTGGTAGATCGCGACGTGGTCGTCCTGGGTGCCGACGTAGTACTGGTCCTGAGTCCACTGGTAGCCGAAGTAGCCGGCGCCGCCGAGCAGGCCGAGCGCGACCAGGACGGCCACCGAGATCGTCAGGCCCCGGCGCCTGCGCTTCGGGGGCTGCTCCTCGTCGAAGTCCTCGGTGCCGTACACCGAGGGCTCGCCGGAGCCGTAGCCGTACCCGCCCTCGTAGCCCTCGGCGGGGCCGAAGCCGCCCGGAGCGGCGCCGAAGCCCTCCTCGTAGCCCTCGGCGGGGCCGAAGGCGCCCTGGGGGCCGCGGCCGAGGCCGGCGGCGCGGCCGGCCGGGGTGTCCGCGATCGAGCGGTCGGCGGCGGCCGAGGACGGCGGGGCGTCGGCGACCGCGCCGACCACCACCGGGACGTCGTTGAACTGGCCGCTCATGGTGTCCGTGGCGCCGACGTCGATGACGTCCGCCACGATGCAGGTGATGTTGTCCGGACCGCCGCCGCGCAGGGCGAGCTGGATCAGCTCCTGCACGGTCTGCTCGGGCGAGTAGTAGCTGCCCAGGGTGTCCTGGAGGGTCTGGTGGCTGACCGGGCCGGAGAGGCCGTCGGAGCAGATCAGGTAGCGGTCGCCGGCCCGGACCTCGCGGATCGACAGGTCGGGCTCGACCTGGCCGCGGCCGTCCAGCGCCCGCATCAGCAGCGAGCGCTGCGGGTGGGTCTCGGCCTCCTCGGGCGTGATCCGGCCCTCGTCGACCAGGCGCTGCACCCAGGTGTGGTCCTGGGTGATCTGGGCCAGCGAACCGTCGCGCAGCAGGTAGGCCCGGGAGTCGCCGACGTGCACCATGCCCATCCGCTGGCCCGTCCACAGCATGGCCGTCAGGGTGCAGCCCATGCCCTCCAGCTGCGGGTCCTCCTCGACCATCTGCCGCAGTCGGTCGTTGGCGCCCTGGACGGCGTCGCCCAGCAGGGTCAGCAGGTCGGCGCCGGGCACGTCCTCGTCCAGCCGGACGATCGAGCCGAGCACCTCGGAGGACGCGACCTCGCCGGCCGCGGCGCCGCCCATGCCGTCGGCCACGGCCAGCAGCCGCGGCCCGGCGTAGCCGGAGTCCTCGTTCCCCTCCCGGATCAGTCCCTTGTGGGAGCCGGCGGCGAAGCGCAGCACCAGGGTCATGCGACCTGTGCCCCCCTCTGGGTCATGGACGGGATGCTGTCCCTCATGCGCTACTACTTCCGCAGTTCGATGACGGTCCTGCCGATACGGATCGGCGTGCCCGGCTGGAGCGGAGTGGGCGCGGTCAGGCGCTGCCGGTCCAGATAGGTGCCGTTGGTGGAGCCTAGATCCTCGACCGTCCACTGCCCAGTCTGATCCGGATAGATCCTGGCATGCCGGGAGGACGCGTAGTCGTCGTCCAGCACGATGGTGGAGTCGTGCGCGCGGCCGAGCGTGATGGTCTGGCCCTGGAGCGCCACCGTGGTGCCGGCCAGCGAGCCCTGGACCACGACGAGCTGGGTCGGGCCGCCGCGACGGCGGCCGCCGCCGCCCTGGGTCTGGCCCGCCGCCGACGGTGCCGGGGCGGGTGCCGCGGCGCGCGCGGCGGTCGTGGTGGCCGCGCCGCCGCCCGTCGCGACGCCGGTGCCGCGACGGGAGGACCGCGGGTTCACCTTGGTGCCGAACAGGTCGCTGCGGATCACCTGGATCGCGACGATGACGAACAGCCACAGCACGGCCAGGAAGCCCAGCCGCATGACCGTGAGGGTCAGTTCTGACATGACCGTCCCGCCAGTCGGTGAGCGAGGCGCGCGAACAATTCGGACACTACCCTTCGACCTGCCGGTAGACGATGGTGGTGGAGCCCACGACGATTCGCGAGCCGTCGCGGAGCGTAGCGCGCTGGGTGTGCTGTCCGTCCACCACGATCCCGTTGGTGGAGCCCAGGTCGAGCACCATCGAAGGAGTGCCGGGCCGGATCTCGGCGTGCTTGCGGGAGACCCCGGGGTCGTCGATCCGCACGTCCGCCTCGGTGGAGCGGCCGAGCACGCAGGCCGAACCGGAGATCTGGTACCGGGCGCCGTTCACCTCGACCCAGCGGCGCACCGCGGTGCCGCCGTGGCCGGCGCCGGGGAGGGCGCGGACGTTCCCGCCGGCGGGCGCGGGCGGGCCCGGAGGCATCGCGGGGGGCGCGGCCGGCGGCGGGGGCGCGTTGTACTGGCCGGCGCCGGGCTGCTGCCACGGTGCGCCGGGGGCCGGAGCGGCCGGCGGGCGGTCGTAGCCGGGCTGCTGCGGGTACTGCTGCGGGGGCTCCTCGGCGGCGAGGGTGCGGCTGCGCACCCGGTACAGGCCGGTGTCCAGGTCGTCGGCCTTCTCCAGGTTCACCTGGAGCGGGCCCATGAAGGTGTACCGCTGGGCCTCCGCGTACTCGCGGACCATGCCGGCCAGCTCGGTGCCGAGCTGCCCGGAGTAGGGGCTGAGCCGCTCGTGGTCGTGCGGGCTCAGCTCGACGATGAAGTCGTTCGGCACGACGGTGCGGTCGCGGTTCCAGATGCTCGCGTTGTTGTCGCACTCGCGCTGCAGCGCTCCGGCGATCTCCACGGGCTGGACCTCGGACTTGAACACCTTCGCGAAGGTGCCGTTGACGAGACCCTCGAGTCGCTGCTCGAACTTCTTCAGCACTCCCATGGGGCACCCCCTTCCAGGGTTCGTTCGCCTGCCTGCCGGCCGCGTCCCGCCGGGGACCCGGTCGCGCCTCCTACTTGCGGTACTTCCGTACTGATCGTATCCACGCCGGGCCCTTCCGTACGGTTCCCGGACCGTGTGGTGCCCGGGGGTGGGCTCGGACACACAGGGTGACGCATGTCGGGCACGGGACGCCAGGCGTTCCCGACGGGGCACCCCTCCGGCGGGTCGCACGGGCGTTCGCCGGGTGTCCGTTCGAATGTCCTGGGGCCCGAGGGACAACGGATTCGGAGCAGCCCCCCGGGCCGTGCTAATGTTTTCCACGTCGGAAGGGCCGCCCGGAAGGGAGGCCGGTCCAAGGGAACGCGAAGTACCGATGGTACCGAGCGGTTCGGAAGTCCGGTCGGCAACGAAGACGACACCCATGCGCGGGTGGCGGAATAGGCAGACGCGCTGGATTCAGGTTCCAGTGCCCGAAAGGGCGTGGGGGTTCAACTCCCCCCTCGCGCACAGCGAAGCCCCGCAGATCTACGGATCTGCGGGGCTTTCTCGTCGTTCCGGATCGTTCGGGCCCCGGGCCGTCGGCGGGCCGGTCCGGATCAGCCCTGGCCGGCCGGGAGGTCGGCGCGGACCTCGAAGCCGCCGTCCGGGGTCGGCCCGGCGGTGAGGGTGCCGCCCAGCAGCTGGGCGCGCTCGCGCAGGCCGACCAGGCCGTGGCCGCCGCCGGGCAGGGTCTCGGCCGGGTGCACCGGCGGGGCCTCGTTGCGGACCTCGACCCGCAGTCGGCGCCCCTTCGCCCGGACCCGCACGTGCACCGTCGCCTCCGGCGCGTACTTGGTGATGTTGGTGAGCGCCTCCTGGACGGTGCGGTACGCGGCCCGCTCGACCGCCTCCGGCCACGGGCGGTCGCCGGGGACCAGCTCGGTGTGGGCGGCCAGGCCGCTCTGCTGGATCAGCCGGGGCAGGTCGGCCAGCCGGGGCTGCGGGGCGAGCGGGGCGTCCGGCAGCCCGCCGCCCGTGCCGCGCAGCACCCCG
Organism: Kitasatospora sp. NPDC034533; assembly: GCF_055575155.1. Classification (NCBI taxonomy): domain Bacteria; kingdom Bacillati; phylum Actinomycetota; class Actinomycetes; order Kitasatosporales; family Streptomycetaceae; genus Kitasatospora; species Kitasatospora sp. NPDC034533. The sequence continues at coordinate 66,401 of NZ_JBVITE010000002.1, read as the reverse complement.
ACCATCTGGCGCAGCTCGTTCAGGGTCCGGACGGACAGTTCGCGGATGGTGCGGGCGGCGCTCACCGCGGCGGGGTCGGTGCTGCTCACCTGGAGCGCGCCGGCCTGGATGCTGATCAGGCTGACCTGGTGCGAGACCACGTCGTGCATCTCCCGCGCCAGCCGGCCGCGCTCGCTGATCAGGACCCGTTCGGCGAGCAGCCGGCTCTCCCGTTCCTGGCCGCGGGTCAGCTCGTCCACGCGGGCGGCCAGCTCCCGCCGGGTGCGGGCGAGCAGCCCGGTGGCGGCCGGTCCGGCCGCCAGCATCACGGCCTGGATGGCGTCCAGCGCGGTGTTCCGGCTGAGGTCGAGGAGGTCCGGGGGCAGCGGCCAGTGGAAGAACTCGACCAGGGCGAACACGGTGCCGCAGGGGATCACGACCCGGGGGCGGGGGCGTTCGGCGGCCACCGAGTAGACGGCCGTGATCGGGGCCAGCCAGATCTCGTCCACCCAGCTGCCCGGCATGGTGAGCAGCAGCGCCGCCACCGGGAAGCGGCGGCGCCAGAACAGGGCGACGGCGGCCAGCGTGGACAGCGCCACCTGCCACCAGGCGGCCTCCCGGGCGACCAGGGCGGCGTCCAGCAGGGAGTAGAGGACGGGCAGCAGCAGCATCAGCCAGGGGGCGGTGCACCAGGCCGGCAGCCGTCCGGACGGCAGTTGGTCGGCGGCCGTCATGCCCCGTCGCCGGGCTTGGGCCGGACCAGCCCGGCCCGGTGGGCCAGGACGGCGGCCTGGACCCGGTTGGCGGCGCCGAGCTTGCCCAGGATCGCGCTGATGTGGTCCTTGACGGTGCCGGTGCCGAGGAAGAGCCGGTCGGCGATCTCGGCGTTGGACAGTCCCTCGCCGAGCAGCGCGAGCACGTCGAGCTCGCGGCCGGTGAGGGTGCGGGCGAGCGCGGTGGCCTCGGCGTCCGGGCCGCCGCCGTCCACGTAGCCGCCGATGACGGTGCGGGTGACGGTCGGGGAGAGGATGTTGCCGCCGGCCGCGAGCACCCGGACGGCGTGCACCAGCTGGTCGGGGGCGGTGTCCTTGAGCAGGAACCCGGCCGCCCCGGCCCGCAGCGCGGTGCCGATGTACTCGTCGGTGTCGAAGGTGGTGAGCATCGCCACGGCGGGCGGGTCGGGCAGGGCGCGCAGGCGGCGCAGCACGGAGATGCCGTCGAGGTCGGGCATCCGGATGTCGAGCAGCACCACGTGCGGGCGCAGCCGCTGGACGTACTCCTCGGCCTGTCCGCCGGAGCAGTCGCCGACCACTTCGAGGTCGCCGGCGGAGCCGACGATCAGGCCGAGGCCGGAGCGGACCAGGATCTCGTCGTCGACGATCAGCACGCGGGTGGTGGTGATGGTGCCTCCTCGGGTCGGGCGGCCGTGGTGGGGGGCGGTCCGCGTGGGTCGTCTTGAGCGTAGGGGCAGTGGCGGCGGGGCGCCGAACGCCCGGGGGGTGTCGACCCCCGCCGTTCGGCGGGGGTGGGAATCCGCTACCCGGTTCACGCAATTCTCAGCTTCGGTGAGGAACCATGGAGTTGGCTGACCCTTTTCGGCTGCCTATCCACTCGGGCGGTCGGCCGGGAACGGTCGCCGGTCGGTCCGTCGGGCCGTGCGGGCGCCCGGCGCCGGGCCGTCTGGGGATGCGCCCCGTCATCTGATCGTTTGGAATTGAGCTGTGTCGTCCACTGTGAAGTCGGAGCCGTCCGCCGCGACCTCGGAGCCCCGGCCCGGCGGCGTGCTGGAGCGCTGGGGCCCGGGGGCCGCCACGGCCTCCGTCTGGTACCTGCGCCTGATCGCGCTGCTGAACGTGGCGACGGTGCTGCTGGCGCCCTTCCGGGACCAGGTCTACGAGCACAACGAGGGTGAGTACTTCACTCCGTACCTGATGACCGCCGGGCTGGCCAGCGCGGTGCTCTCGGTGTTCCTCGCGATCGCGATGCGGCGGCGCAAGCGCGCGGCGTGGATCTTCAACACGGCGCTCGGGGGCATGTTCGCGCTGCTCTACCTGACGGCCATGGTGGTACCGGGCGAGCGTTTCGGCGCCCACCCGCTCAACTACTTCTCCACGGTCCTGACCTGCCTGTTCGTGCTGGCGCTGCTGGTCGGGCGCAAGGAGTTCACCTCCAAGGGCGACAGCTCCAACCCGAAGACGGCGGCGGCCACCTTCGTCGGCGGGCTGGCGTTCGGCGGCGGGGTCGGGGCGCTGCTGGTGTGGCTGACCAACGAGCTGACCGGCGCCGGCTTCTGGGACCTGTTCCGCTACTCGGTCGGCCGGATGATCACGATCACCCCGTCCGAGCACCTGCGTTCGGTGATCGCGGCGCCGACCTGGGTGAACGCCGCGATCAACGCGATGGGCGCGGTGCTCTTCCTGCTGGTGCTGTACATGGCCTTCCGCAGCCCGCGCGGCAAGGAGCTGCTCACCCCCGAGGACGAGGCGAAGCTGCGCGGCCTGCTGGACAAGCAGGGCGAGCGGGACTCGCTCGGCTACTTCGCGCTGCGCCGGGACAAGGCGGTGATCTTCTCCCCCAGCGGCAAGGCGGCGGTCACCTACCGGGTGATCGGCGGTGTCTCGCTCGCCTCCGGCGACCCGATCGGCGACCCGGAGGCCTGGCCGGGCGCGATCGACGCCTGGCTGGCCGAGGCCCGCGAGCACGCCTGGGCGCCGGCCGTGATGGGGGCCTCCGAGGAAGCCGGGGTGATCTACGCCCGGCACGGGCTGGACGCGCTGGAGCTGGGCGACGAGGCGATCGTCGAGCTGGACGAGTTCTCGCTGGACGGCCGGGCGATGCGGGTGGTCCGGCAGGCCTACAACCGGGTCAAGCGGGCCGGGTACACGGTGCGGATCCGCCGCCACGAGGCCATCTCGGAGGCGGAGATGGCCGAGCTGGTGGCCAAGGCCGACGAGTGGCGCGACGGAGCGACCGAGCGCGGCTTCTCGATGGCGCTCGGCCGGCTCGGCGACCCGGGCGACGGCCGCTGCGTGATGCTGGAGTGCCACGACGGGGACGGCGAGCTGAAGGCGCTGCTGAGCTTCGTGCCGTGGGGCCCGGACGGGCTCTCGCTGGACCTGATGCGCCGGGCCCGGGACACCGAGAACGGCCTGATGGAATTCATGGTCATCGAGCTGTTGCAGCGCGCCGACGAGGTCGGGCTGAAGCGGGTTTCGCTGAACTTCGCGATGTTCCGCTCGGTTTTCGAGCGCGGTTCGCGCCTCGGTGCCGGTCCGGTGCTGCGGCTGTGGCGTTCGACCCTGGGATTCTTCTCGCGCTGGTGGCAGATCGAGTCGCTGTACCGCGCCAATGCCAAGTACCGGCCGATCTGGGAGCCGCGTTACCTGCTCTTCGAGAAGAGCAGCGAGATTCCCCGGATCGGCATCGCGAGCGCGCGCGCCGAGGGTTTCATCGTCGCGCCGAGCCTGCCCGCCCTGTTCCGCCGCCGGCACGCCCGGGCCGCCGTGGTGGCGCCCCGGCTCCCGGTGGCGGCCCGGGACGGGAAGGGGTAGCCCTCCGTCGGGGGGCGGAGGGAGCCGGTCGGCCGAAATGGGGGGCCGATGGGGGGAGCGTCTCCCCCCTGAGGATGACCGATATCCCCATCCGTGCCGATGTGGCTTTGTCAAGCGGCTTCTAATGTGGAGTGGTCGAGAGTTCGGGGATTCGGAGAAACGGTTGTGATTCACAGGACCCACGCGGGGGGCGTGCGAAAGGGGCCGCTGGCATTCGCCAGATCGGCCGCTGTCGCCGAGTGGGGAACGTTGTTCGCGACGGTCCGGGACGCGGTGGTGCGAAAGAAGTTCGCCGCTGTTCCGCTGGCCTGCGTGGCGACGTTTCTGATCCTGCTGTTCAGCGTCGTCCAGCACCTGCCGGGCGGCGAGCGCTTCGTCAACAACATCGGGGTGGTGCGGGCGGCGCTGCCGCTGGACGTGTCGCTGCTGCGGACCCCGCTCTCGCTGTACGTGCCGGCGCTGGACCTTCCGGTCTGGGGGGCGCTGGCCCAGGTGTTCGTGGTCTTCTCGATCGCCGAGATCGTGCTCGGCCGGCGGATGACGCTGGTGGTCGCCTACGCCTGCACCCTGGCGGGCACGCTGTTCGCCCGGGTCGGGGTGGCGATCGGGCCGCACCACCTGTTCGGCTTCCCGAAGTGGGTCGCCTACGTGCGGGACACCGGGCCGTCGGCCGCGGTGGTGGCGCTGGCGATCTGCATCGCGTTCCGCAGCCGGGCCTGGTACACCGCCGGCCTGGTGGTGGCCGTGATGGTCGGCGAGGCGGTCGTGCTGCCGAACCTGGCCGGTCTGGAGCACGTCGTGGCGGTGATCACCGCGCTGCTGATCGCCGTCTCGGTCGAGGTCTTCGGGGACTTCTGGCCGAGGGTGCTGGCCGGGGTCGGCGCCGCCGCCTCGGTGGCCGCGACCGCCTCGATGGAGGTCGCGGTGGAGGCTCGGCGGCGCCGCTCGGCGGGGGCCGTCATTCCCTGACGGCCAGGTTCCTCAGGCCGCGCGCGGGCGTCCGTGCGCGGCCGTCCGGCGTTCCGGGGCCCGGGTGGCCGTCAGGCGTGCGGGAGCGGGAGCTCGAACCAGACGACCTTGCCCACCGCCTTACGGGCGGTGCCCCAGCGTTCGGCGAGCTTGGTGACCAGGGTGAGGCCGCGGCCGGTCTCGCCGAGCTGCTCGGCCGGCTCCAGCGAGGGCAGGTTGTGGTTGTCGTCGCTGACCTCGACCAGCAGCTTGTCCACCCGGATCAGCTGGAGCTTCACGGTGTCCCGGGCGACCCGGACGGCGTTCGTCACCAGCTCGCTGACCAGCAGTTCGGTGGTGTCGCCGAGGGCCTCCAGGTGCCAGGCGGCCAGCTGTTCGCGGACGAGTGAGCGGGCCCGGCGGACCTCGCGCTGGTCCACGGTGAGGTCCCAGGTGGCCACCTCGGACGGGGCGACCCCGTCGAACCGGGCCACCAGAAGGGCGACGTCGTCCTTGCGGTCCTCCGAGTGCAGCCGTCGCAGCACCTCGTCGCAGGCCTGTTCGGGGCTCTGCTGGGGGTCGATCAGGTTGCCGCAGAGCGCGGCCAGTCCGGCCCCTATGTCGCCGCCCCGGACCTCGACCAGGCCGTCGGTGCACAGGACGAGCATCGAGCCGTCCGAGACGTCGATGGTCTTGGCGACGAACGGCACTCCGCCGACGCCGATCGGCGCGCCGGCCGGGATCTCCAGCAGTTCGCCGGTGCCGTCCGGGTGCACCAGGACGGGAGGGACGTGGCCGGCGCTGGCCAGCTCGCAGGTCCGGTTGATCGGGTCGTAGACCGCGTACAGGCAGGTCGCGAGGTGGTCGTCGCCGAGCTTGTGGGCCAGGTTGTCCAGGTGGCGCAGCAGCTGGCCGGGGGGCAGGTCCAGGGCGGCGAGGGTCTGCATGGCGGTGCGGAAGCGGCCCATCGCGGCCGCGGAGTGGAGGCCGTGGCCCATCACGTCGCCGACCACCAGGGCGACCCGGCTGCCGGGCAGCTGGATCGCGTCGAACCAGTCGCCGCCGACCTCGGCCTTCGGATCGCCGGGCAGGTAGCGGTGGGCGATCTGCACGCCGGGGATCTGCGGCGGGCGGGTCGGGATCATCGAGCGCTGGAGGGTGGTGGCGACCCGCGCCTCGGCGCGGTGCAGCCGGGCGTTGTCCAGGGACAGTGCGGCGCGGACGGCCAGCTCCTTGAGGGTCGCGGCGTCGCTCTCGTCGAAGGGGGCGCGGTCCGGCAGCCGGAGCAGCTTGAGGATGCCCAGCACGGTGCCCCGGGCGGAGAGCGGGACGACCAGCATCGAACGGCCGGTCACCACCGGGGCCAGCCGGGCGCCGCCGAGCGCGATCGCGTAGTCGACCGCGACGTCCGGGCTGATCACCGGGACCAGCACCGGCTGGTTCAGCTGGAGGGCCATCCCGGGCGGGGTGCGGCGCGGCATGCTGACCAGCGAGCCCTCGGCGAGCACGTGGTCCCAGGCGCCGCCGGTCTCGTTGTAGACCAGGGCGACCCGGCGCAGCATGGTGTCGTCGTCCGGCCGGGCGGCCGGCAGCTCGGAGTCCGAGATCAGCCCGTCCACCAGGTCCACGCAGGCGAAGTCGGCGATCCGGGGGACCAGCACCCGGCACAGCTCGTGGGCGGTGAAGCCGAGGTCCAGGGTGGTGCCGACGTTGCCGCCGACCTCGTTCAGCAGGGCCAGCTGTTCGCCGGCCTGCCCGTTGGTGAGGAACGGGCCGAGCCGGCCGCCGGGCGGGGCTCCGCCGTCGGCGGGGCCGGGGATCGCGGCGGCGGCGGACGGGGTCCGGCCGGTGTGCAGCGGCGGGCGGGCGTCGGTGGCCGGCTCGACGGCGGTGGGCCAGGTCGCGATGGGCTCGATGGCGGCGGCTCCTGCGCTGGGTGGGGCCTCCCGCTCGGGGGCGGGGGGAGGGACGGACGGGCCACCGCCCGTCGCGGCTCCGCCGGCGGCGGCCGGCGGCCGGGCGGCGGACGGGACGGCGGGCTGGGCGGCCTCGCGCTGGACGGGCAGCGGGCCGGGCTGGCGGCGGCCGGGCGCGCCCTGCTCGGGCTGCGGCGGCGGGCCGACCCTGGCTGCCCGCTGCTGGGGCGTCGGGTAGCGGCGGCCGAGTCCGGTGGCCGCGTGCGCCGTACCGGGCTGGGCGTCGGCGGGCAGCACCGGCAGCACGGTGGCCGGGTCCAGTCGCAGCGCGGGCAGCCCGCCCTGCTCCAGGGCGGCCAGCAGCGCCCCGCGGTGGCCGGCGGGCAGCAGCCGGGCCAACGGCTCGGGCACCGGCGGACGCGCCGGGACGAGCGCCGCGGACACGGCGTGGAAGCCGCCCCGGGCGCCGGGCGCGGCGGCGAACGGGAGCAGCCGCTCGCCGAGCGCGAGCCGGGGCCCGGTGGTGCGCAGCGGGCGGGCGTCGACGCCCAGTGCGAGCAGCCCGCCGGACGGGCCGGGCAGCGGGTACGCCCACCAGAGCACGTCGCGCTGGTGCTCCTCGCGGTCGGTGACGGTCAGTCGGCCGGTCCAGGGGCGGCCGTCGGCGGTCCGCTCGGCGAGGGTGTCGAAGGCGTCGCAGTGGCGTCGTACGGAGCACCGGTCGTGCGCCCGGGACTCCACGGCGGGCAGCAGGCCGGAGGCCGGGCGGTCGTGGGCGACCTCGGCGCGGTGGCCGAACAGCTCCTCGGCGGCGCGGCCCCAGTGGGCGATCCGGCCGGACCGGTCGACCAGGACGGGGACGAGCCGGACGAGGGCGGCCACACCCGCCGGGTGGTCGCCCGGCGCGGTACCGCCGCCCGCCGGTCGCGGTGTGGAGTTGGACTCGGCCACCATGGATCCGCTCTGCTCCCGTCCTGGCCGCCGCGCCGGGGGCGGCCGTCTCTCCGGAGGAAGGCACGCTGTGCGGGTACCAGCGAAGCACGGACGGGGCCGGGCTCGACACCGAAACGGGGAGATTCCTCAGGATCGGTTGCGTGTCGGGCACCGCGCGCCCGTTCGCACCCCCGGTTCACCCGGACGGGGTGCGCGAACACGGCGGTAGGGTGGCAGGCCGGACCGCCCGTACGGGTGGGCCCGCAGGACGCAGTCGGCCGGACGAGACAGAGGCGAGACGTGAGCGCGCAGAGCCCCGCCCACTGGACGGACCCTGAGCGGCAGGAGCTGGAGGAGCGGGTCGCCGCCGCCGAGCTCGCCTGGCTCAGCCTGGACGTGGACGTGCAGACGCTGCGGGTCGAGATCGACAACTTCGCGTTGATCCACCACCAACTGCTCGGCCCGCTCTACGCCAGGCTGGACGAGCTGGACGCGCTGGTCGCCGAGGCCGTCGCGGCCCGCACCGGCCGGCCGGAGGACCTGCGCCGGGCCGCCGAGGCACGGCAGCAGGTCGAGGAGCTCCCCGACCTGGACGCCCTGTTCGACTCGGTGCGGGAGCGGTCCGGCCAGGACGGGGAGGCCGCCCCGCCGCCCGCCGCCCCGCAGCGGGTGCGGCCCGGCAAGGAGGCCCAGCGGATCTACCGCGAGCTGGTCCGCCGCGCCCACCCCGACCTGACCACCGACCCGGGCGAGCAGCAGCGCCGGGCCGCCTTCCTGGCCCGGGTCAACGAGGCCTACGCGCACGGGGACGCGGTCGCGCTGGAGGGCCTGGCCGCCGAGTGGTCAACCGCGCCGGAGGCCGCGCCGGCCGTCGACTCCCCCGACCGCTCGGACTGGCTGCGCCGCCGGCTGGAGTGGCTGACGGCCAAGATCGGCGAGACCGCGGCCGAGCGGGTCCGGCTGGAGCAGACCCCGATGGGCCAGCTGCTCGCCCTCGCCCCGCAGGACCCGGACCGGCTGCTGGAGCAGCTCGCCGAGGAGCTGCTGGCCAAGGCCGCCGAGCGGCAGGCCGAGCTGCGGCGGCTGCTCGACGGCGGACCGGCCCCGGTGGACGGCCACGGGTCCGCGCCGGTGGGCGACAATGGCACGCACCCGACGACACCCCAGGAGAGCCCCACGATGTTCCCGCAGATCCCCTCCGCCGAAGCCGCCGCCGTGCCCGCCGACGCCGTCCTGCTGGACGTGCGCGAGCAGGACGAGTGGGACGCCGGCCACGTGGACGGCGCGCTGCACATCCCGATCGGCGAGGTGATCGCCCGCCTCGGCGAGCTGCCGGACGAGAGGCTGTACGTGCTCTGCCGGGTCGGCGGCCGCTCCGCGCAGGTCGTCCAGTACCTGGTGCAGCAGGGCCGGGACGCGGTGAACGTGGACGGCGGGATGTACGCCTGGCAGGGCGCGGGCCGTCCGATGGTGAGCAGCACCGGCCAGGAGGCCTTCGTCCTCTGAGGACCGGCCGAGGACCGGCCGAGGACCGGCCGAGGACGGCTGACGGCGGCGCGGCGCCCGTTCCCCCGTAGGGCAGGATGGGCGCGCGCGAGCGCGTCGGCACCGGGCCGGCGGCGCCCGCCGACCGGGCGGGGAGGCCATGGCGCAGAGGACTGACCGGCCGTCGGCGGGGAGGGCCTGGTCGAAGCCCGCGCAGCTGGTCCTCGGGTTCGCCGCGGCCGTGCTGGCCGGCGGCACCGGGCTGTTCCTCGCGGCGGTGTTCCTGCACGTCGCCCCCGCCAACTCGGTGTCCCGGCAGTACCGGGACGAGGTCGACGGCGTGGTGTACCCGGAGTTCGAGCAGAACTGGAAGCTGTTCGCGCCCGACCCGCTCCAGCAGAACGTGACCGTGGACGCCCGGGTCCGCACCGTCGCGGCCGACGGGACGACCCGCACCCACGACTGGATCGGGCTGACCGCGCGGGACATCGCCGCGATACGGGGGAACCCGGCGCCCAGCCACGTCCGGCAGAACCTGCTGCGCCGGGCCTGGGACTTCTACGAAGGCTCGCACGACCCTCGGGACGAGTCGCCGACCTCCCAGCGCGCCGGCCTGGCCGAGCAGTACCTCAAGCGGATCGCCCTCCAGCGGATCGGCCGGGAGGCGGACGGCGAGCCGGTCCGGGAGATCCAGTTCCGGTCGACCGCGGCGACCGTCGCACCGCCGTCCTGGAGCGGGGAGGCCGCGCCGGCGCCGCCGCGGGTGCGGGAGCTGCCGTGGTGGCCGGTGGCGGACGAGGACTACCGGGGGCTGCTCGGATGAACGGGGCGACGGTGCTGGCGGACGGAACGGTTCAGCCGGACGGCACGGCGCCGCCGCGGGCCGGAGTGGGCCGGTCGGCGGCGGCCGAGCCGCGGGCGACCGAGGCGCGGGCGGCCGAGACGGGCGTGGCCGGGGCGACGGCCGCCGGACCGGGGGCGGCGCTCGGCCGGGCGATGGGCGCCTTCACCGGGCGGGTGCTCGGCCGGCACCAGGCCGCGGCGGTGCGGATCGGCTTCGGGCTGGTCTGGCTGGCCTACCTGCTGCGCGAGTGGCCGCACCGGAGGGTGCTGTACGGCGACCGCTCCCCCTGGTCGGCGGAGCTCGCCGACCGGCTGCTGGCCGACACCGGGGCGTTCACCGTGCTGCCCTGGTTCGGCGGGCGGCTCTGGTTCGAGCTGGTCTACCACCTGGCGGTGCTGGCGGCCCTGGCCGTGCTGCTGGGCTGGCGGACCAGGGCGAGCACGGTGCTGTTCCTGGTCACCGTGCTGTCCCTGCAGAACCGGGACGTCCTCCTCGGCGACGGCGGCGACAACGTCGTCCACCTGATGGCGGTCTACCTGGTCTTCACCCGCTGCGCCGAGGTCTGGTCGCTGGACGCCGGCCGAGTCCGCGACGGGCGGACGGGGGTGGTGCTCTGGGCGGTGCTGGGGGCCGTCCTGGCGGTCTGTCAGTTCGGCGGCTTCGCCGGGGAGAGCCTGACCTGGACCGACCGGGCCTTCCCGTACCTCGGGTGGTCGCCGCTGTTCTGGGGGCTCTGGGCGGTGTCCGCTCTGTGGTGGACGCTCGGCCGGCTGCGGCCGGACGGCGAGCCGCGGGCGGTGCTCGACGCGCTGGCGAACATGGTGCACAACTGCGCGATGCTGGTGATCGCCGTCGAGGTGGTGCTGATCTACGCCACGGCCGGCTGGTACAAGGTGCAGGGCTCGCGCTGGCAGGACGGCACCGCGCTGTACTACCCGCTGCACCTGGACTACTTCACCCCCTGGCCGGGGCTGTCCGCGCTGGTCGGCTCGGCGCTGCTGCCCGTCTTCCTGATCTCGTACGGCACCGTGTTCCTCCAGGTGGCGTTCCCGTTCACGCTGCTCAACCGGCGGGTCAAGAACGGGCTGCTGGCCGTCATGGTGCTGGAGCACGTGGGGATCGCGGTGGTGCTCGGGCTGCCGGTGTTCTCGCTCGCGATGATCGCGGCGGACGCGGTGTTCCTGCCGACCGGGGTGCTGCTGTGGGCGGCGGCGCGGCTGCGCCGGATGAGCCGGATCCGACGGGCACCCGCACCCTAGGATGTCGCTATGTCCTGGTTCGCCGCACTTCGTGACACCGCGCGGACCGGGCTCACCCTGGACCGGGCGCTCACCGACCCCAAGCGGGCGGTTCGCGGGGCGGTCGCGGTGGCGCTGGTGCTCTTCCCGACCCTCGCGATCGGCGGGGTCGCGCTCGGCACCTCGGCCGCGATGGGCGCGTTCATCGCCGGGGCGGCCACCTTCCAGCGCAGCTTCCGGCCGCGGGCCTCGCTCGCCGTCGCGGCCGGGGCCGGACTCGGCGCCAGCACCTTCCTCGGCTACGTGGCCGCCGGGGTGCCCGGGCTGTTCCCGGTGCTGCTCGCGGTCTGGGCCTTCGCCGCCGGGCTGGCCTGGGCGATCGGTCCGACCGCCGGGGTGGTCGCCACCAACACCGTCTCGGTGATGCTGATCGTCGTCCAGCTCCCGGTCAGCGTGGGCACCGCGCTCGGCCATGGCCTGGTGGCCTCCCTCGGCGGGGTGGTCCAAGCCGTCGTCATCACCGTCTGGCCGATCGGGAGCTGGACCGCCCAGCGCGAGGCACTCGCCGACACCTACGCCGAACTCGCCGACTACGCAAGGAGGTTGCGGCAGGACCCGACCGCGCACGTGGACCCGGAGCCGTTCATCACGGCCCGCAACGCGGCCGCCCTCACCCCCTGGCAGGACCGCCATCGGCCGCCCGAGCTGCGCGGTCTGCGCGGCATCGCCGAGCGCATCCGGCCGACCATCGCCGCGCTCGCCGACCCCAAGGTGGGCGCCCCCGAGGAGGGACCGGAACGGGACCGCGCCCGCGAGGTGCTGGCCGCCGCCGCCGAGGTCATGGACGCCCTCGCCCGGGCGATCCGCACCGGCGACCCGGTCCGGCTGCCCCGCTCCGCGCCCTCGCTCACCCTGGTCGGCTCGGACGACGGTCCGCGGCTCCAGGGCGCGGCCCGGCGCTCCGCCCGGCGGCTCGGCGGGCTGCTGCGCAAGGCCGCGGACACCCTGGACCGCAACGACGAGGACACCATCAGCACGCCCGTGGTCGGGGCCGGCGGGGCGCTGCGCAAGCCGACCATCGCCCGGATGCTGCCGGAGGCGGCCCGGGCCGTGCGGCGGCAGTTGCAGCCGCGCTCGGCGATCTTCCAGCACGCCGTCCGGCTCTCCGGGGTGGTCACCGTCGCCTACCTGCTGGCCCGGCTGGCCGGGTTCCACCACGGGTACTGGGCGCCGATGACCGCCGCGATGGTGATGCGGCCGGACTTCGCGCAGACCTACAGCCGGGGCGTCGCCCGGCTGGCCGGGACGGTGGTCGGGGTCGCCGTCTCGACGCTGGTGGTGCAGCTGGCCCACCCCGGGGAGTGGGTGCTGGCCGCGCTGGCGGTGCTCTGCATCGGGGGGTCGTACCTCGCGTTCCGGACCGGGTACGCGCTGACCACGGTCGGCATCTCCACGTACGTGGTGTTCCTGCTCGGGTTGCAGGAGGGCAACCCGCTGGTGACGGCCGTCGACCGGGTCGGGCTGACGCTGTTCGGCGGGTCGATCGCACTCGTCACGTACGCGCTGTTCCCGACCTGGCAGACCGCCCGGCTCGGGGAGCGGCTCGCCGAGTGGCTGGCGGCGGCCGGGCGGTACGCGGGCGCGGTGATCGCCTGCTACGAGAAGCCGGCGGCGCCGCGCGGGCGGGCGGTGCGCAGCGCGCTGCTGGACTCGCGGGAGGCGCGCGCCGAGCTGATCCAGGCGATGCAGCGGGCCGACGCCGAACCGGGACGGCACGAGTCCGGGCTGGCCGGGGTGAGCCGGCGCCAGATCGACCGCGCCCGCTCGGCGGTGGGCGCTCTCGGGCGGGCGGCGGTGCTGCTGGAGGCCCACCTGCCGGCGGCGGACGCGGAGCCGGTGCCGGGGACGGGCGAGTACGCGGAGGAGCTGCGGCTGGCGACGGCGCTCGCGGCGGCGGCGCTGCTGACCGGGCAGCCGGTGGAGTTCGAGGCGGTGCGGGCCGCGCAGGCGCGGCTGGAGGAGGAGCTGGCGGGGGCGCCGGCCGGGGTGCAGCGGGACGTGGTGCGGGCGGGGACGCGCCTGGTGGGGCAGGCGTTGCGGGACCTGGAGCGGGCGCTGCGCGGGTCGTCCTCGTAGGCCCGTCCGCTCGGACCCGGCCGGGTGACAGAGTGGGCGGCATGGATGACGAGGTCGTGCGGGCGTGGCGGGTGGCCGAGCGGGAGCCGGGGGTGGTGCTGCTGGACGGGTTCCACGCGCTGAAGCACGCGCTGCGGTTCGGGGGCGAGGTGCGGCGGGTGCTGACCGCCGACCGGGGGGCGCTGCTGGCGCTGGCGGGCGAGCTGGCGCCGGACGTGGCGCCGGCGCTGGACCGGCTGGCGGAGGAGGTGCCGGACGCCGCGCTGCGGCGGCTGGTGCCGCGGCCGCACCCGACCGGGGTGGCCGCGCTGGCGGTGCGGCCGTCCGCCGGGGCCACCGCGGCGGCGCTGGCGGCCCGGCCGCGTACGGCGCCGGTGGTGGTGCTGGAGAACCCGCGCAACCTCGGCAACGTCGGGGCGGTGATCCGGCTGGCGGCCGGGTTCGGTGCCACCGGGGTGGTGACCACGGGGGACCTGGACCCGTGGCACCCGAACGTGCTGCGCGGCAGCGCGGGCCTGCACTTCGCCACCGCGGTCGAGCGGCTGGCCCTGCCGGAGCTGCCGGACGGCCCGCTGTACGTGCTGGATCCGGAGGGGGCCGACATCCGGGACCTGCCATTCCCGGACGACGCGCTGCTCGCCTTCGGCACCGAGCGGCACGGCGTCTCGGCGGAGCTCAAGGCGCGCGCCGACCGGTTGGTGGCGGTGCCGATGCGGCCGGGGGTGTCCAGTTTCAACCTGGCGACCAGTGTCGCGATGGGGCTGTTCCACTGGATGTCCGGGAAGCGCTGAGTCCGGGACGCGCCGAGCCGGGACGCGCCGAGCCGGGAAGCGTCGAACCGGGAGACGCCGAACCCGGGAAGCGTCGAACCGGGGAAGCGCCGAGGCGCGGCGCCCGGAGCGGGCACCGCGCCTCGGGTCCTGGCGGTGGCGTCAGGAGAAGAGCCGGCGCCAGGTGTCCGGGCCCGGGTAGCCGTCGGCCTCGCTGCCGCGCCAGCCCTGCGCCTGCTGGAAGGCCTGGACGGCCCGGCGGTCGGCCTCGCCCCAGCTCGGGCCGGGGCCGACGCTGTAGTAGCCGCCGAAGCCCTTGCGGACCAGCTGCTCGCCGAGCCGGCGGACGTAGTCGTTGCTCTGGCCGGGGCCGAAGTACTGCGCGCCGGGGTAGGCGGTGCCGCCGGTGGGCGGCGGGGGCGGCAGGGGGGTGCCGGTGCTGCCACCGTCGATGTTGCGGCCCTTGCCGTTGACCAGGTAGTCCCAGGTGGCCTTGCCGGGGATGCCGTCGGCTTCGCTGCCGGTCCAGCCCTGCGCCTGCTGGAAGGCCTGGGTGGCCTTGCGGTCGGCCTCGCCCCAGCGCGGCCCGGGGCCCTCGGAGTAGAACCGGGAACCGCCGCGCTGCGTCAGCATCTGGCCCAGCTTGGTGACGTAGGCGTTGTTGGCGCCCGGGCCGAACTTGTCCGCACCCGGGAAGGCTCCGGTGTCGGTGGGCGGCGGGGGCGGCAGGGGGGTGCCGGTGCTGCCACTGTCGATGTTGCGGCCCTTGCCGTTGACCAGGTAGTCCCAGGTGGCCTTGCCGGGGATGCCGTCGGCTTCGCTGCCGGTCCAGCCCTGGGCGAGCTGGAAGGCCTGGGTGGCCTTGCGGTCGGCCTCGCCCCAGCGCGGCCCGGGGCCCTCGGAGTAGAACCGGGAACCGCCGCGCTGGGCCAGCATCTGGCCCAGCTGGGTCACGTAGGCGTTGTTGGCGCCCGGGCCGAACTTGTCCGCACCCGGGAAGGCCGTCGAGGAGCTGCCGCCGCCGGTGCTCGTGCCCTCGGACAGGCCGGTGTAGCGGTACGGGACGTAGGAGCCGGAGTTGTTCCAGTACGCGTACGGGGTGGTGCGCTTCTTGGTGGAGGGGTTGGTCTGCTCGTAGGCGATGTACTGGGTGCGGGAGGAGTCCGTCCAGCCGCCGAAGATCGTCACGTGGGAGCCGGCCTGCGGGTTCGCCGGGTTGTTGTAGATCAGCACGTCGCCGGGCTGGAGGTCGTTCTTGCCGATCCGCTCGGCGAAGTTCGGCAGGGTCCAGGTGGTCTGGCTGCTGCTCAGCCCCCAGGCCATCGAGACGAAGCCGGAGCAGTCCTGGCGGTAGCCGTCCGACCAGTAGCGGGACATGCTGTAGGGCACGCCCTGGTTCACCCAGCTCTGGGCGCGCTGGATGATCTGCGCCCGGGTGACCGGCGCGGCGGTCGCGCGCGGGGCGGCGAACGACCGGGCGTTCGGGTTCTGGCCGTAGAGGCCGCTGACCTCGCCCTGGGGGGTCTGCGCCTGGGAGTTGCCCGGAGCGGGGCTGGGCGCGGCGGAGGCGGTGCCGGCGGCGACCGCGCCGCCGCCGAGCGCGGTGCCGACGGCCGCCATCAGGACGGCGGCCCGGCGGCGGACGCTGCGGGCGGCGGCGTGGCCGCCCTCGTGGACGGGGGCGGCGTGCAGCCGGGCGCGGCGGCGGGCACTGCAGCCCCCGCATATGCAGTCCTCCGCCGGTTCGACCTCGTCGAACTCCATGAGCGGGGACAGGGGGTCGGTCAGGGTCATGCTCCGCCTCTTTCCTGCGGTTCTTTCCGCTCGCCGCCTGACGACGAGACAGAAGTGCCCTTCCCGGGCCGATTCCGCATGTATCGGGACCAAGGTCCCAAAGCGGGCCGGATGCGTCACGGTGAGTTAGGCCGAACGGGTGAAGAACAGTCAGGTGGAAGGGGCTGGAGGGAGAGGTGTGGCGCGCTGCGGGCGGTGATGGTCGGTCAGCGCGGGATGGCGGCCGAGTACTCCGGATCGGTCCAGGTCAGCGGTGTGGCATCGGCCAGCTCGACCACGGCGGTGACGGTCAGTTCGACCATCCGCTCGGCGCCCGGGACGCCCTGCCGGGCCTGCGCGGACCAGTCGGTCCGGGCCTCGCCGGTGACCAGCAGGGCACCGCCGGTCTCCCAGTCGGGCAGCAGCAGGCCGGCCCGCGGATCCAGCTCCAGGTTCCCGAGCGTCAGGAACATGCTGTTCCCGGGGTACTCGGGCCAGCGCAGCCGGTCCGGCGCCACCGGCTCCAGGAATCCCGGGAAGCCGCCGCGGTGGGAGGCGTCCACGCTGCCGTCCGGACCGGTGCTGGCGATGAAGAAGGTGTCCGCGGTCGCCACCGCCAGGCGCTGCGCCGTGGTCAGCGCCGGCCCGGCGGCGACCGCGCGGGGCTCCCCGGCGGCCGGGCGGTCCACCGGGGTGCGGCGCTGGATGTACTTCGGGCAGTTGGCGACCACCTCGTCGGCGGTCACCAGCAGCCCGCCCCGGCCGTCCGGTACGGAGCGGCCGTTGAGCCGCATCCGGCGCCGGCCGGCCGGGTCCAGCGCGATGGTGCCGACCCTGGCCGGGCCGGACAGGGCCCCGGCCAGCGGGTCGGCCTCGGCCGGGCGGGCGGCGATCGCCATGGTCCGCTCGTCCGGGGCCGTCAGGAAGCCTGCCGGGCCGGACAGCTGGGTGGCCCAGACCCGGCCGTCGCGGTCGGCGGCGCCGACGACCAGCATCCGGCGCTCGGTCAGGAATCGGGCGGCGACCGCCGGGACGGTGCGGCGGATCGCCCGGCCGGCGTGGTCGGCCCGTTCGGTCCGGCCGGCCCGGGCCTGGGCGATCCGTTCGCCGGCGTGGTACGGCGAGGCGGCGGTGGTGGTCACGGTGGACTCCCCGGACGCGGCCGTCTAGAAGAAGCCGCAGGTCGGCGCGGCGGTGGTGGGCGCGACGGCGTCGGTCCCGTCCACCCCGGTGCGGGTGTAGATCTCCAGCCGGATGCCGTCCGGGTCGGTGAAGAAGATGCCGCCGGAGGCCGAGCCCTCGCCGTGCGGGACGACGCCGTCGTAGGCGAAGCCGGCGCCCAGCCCGCGCAGCAGCTCCTCGGTGGCGCGCACCTCGTCGAGGCTCTCGACCTCGAAGGAGAGGTGGTGCAGGCCCGGGGCGGCGGTGGCGAAGGTGCCGGTGCTCTGCTGCCAGAGCGTCACCACCAGGCGGCCGTCGCGGCCGAGCAGGGCGTAGCGGCGTTCGGGGTCGGTGCCCTCGGCGGTGACCTGGAGGCCGAACACGGCCCGGTAGAAGTCGATCGAGCGGTCCAGGTCGGTGACGTTCAGGCCCACGTGGCCGGTCTGGAGGGTGCGGAGCCGGATGGCGCTGGACATGCCTGGTCACTCCCGGAGGTCTGGGTGTCCGGCGAGGCCGCTGCCTAACCGGTACTCACGAGAGTAGGAGTTAGGTGATGAGGCGTCAACCACTATGGGACGCCGAAGTGGTTAGGTTTTCGGGGTGGGAACGCGAGAGCCCCGCCGGTGGTCCGACGGGGCTCTCGGGTGGGACGGGTGCGGAGGGGCCCTAAGCCCACTCCCAGCGGATGCCGATGTGGCCCGGCTGCTGGTCGGGGGCCAGCACGTGGGCGCTCGCCGAGGCGCCGATCCAGAGCTGCTCGCGGCGGTGGTCGACGTCGGCGCCGGGCTCGCGGTCGTAGCGCTCGCAGTGCGCCGGGACGGCGGCCGGGTCGAAGTGCACCTGGAGCACGTACTCGCGCACCGGGGTGGCGAAGCGGCGGCTGTACTCCGTGGTCGGGCCGCCGGGCGGGATCTCCACCTCGTACTCGAAGACCGTGCTGTCGCCGAGGCCCAGCGGCCGGTCCAGCATCAGCTCGGCGACGGTCAGCCCGGCCTCCGGGCGGCGGCGGACCCGGCCCAGCCGGCCGTGCCGCACCGAGGTGACCTCGGGGCAGCCGGTGGCCTCCTCGTCGGCCTTGTGCACCACCAGGCAGCGGCCGACGCCGCCGACGGTGGCGCGCACCACCTGGCGCATCCGCAGCAGGGTGGCGCGCCGCTCGGCGTCCACGTAGTAGGAGTCGTGGATGCTCAGGCGCTCCAGCTCGCCGGGCGGCGGGGCGTCCAGCTCGGTGAAGATCGAGGCGATCTCCTGTTCGCCCGGCCAGACGTCCTCCAGCCCGAGGTGGCTGGTGCTGGCCGCGGCGGCCCAGCGGCCGCGCGGGCGCGGCGGGCCGAGCAGTGAGGAGAGCGCGCTGTGCGGCAGGCCGAGCAGCTCCTCCAGCAGGTGGACGGCGCGCAGCGAGCTGGCCCGCTCGGGCTGGCTGCGGCCGCGCCGCCAGTAGCTGAGGGTGGTGACGCTGACCCTGACGCCGCGCCCGGCGAGGGCGGCGCGGATCCGGTCCAGGCTGAGGCCGCTGGCCTCGATGGCCAGGTGCAGGGTGTCGGCGAAGCCGCCGACCGGGGTGAGGCGGCCCGAGGCCGGGGCGGGGGACGGTCCGGACGGGCCCGGGTGCTCCGTGTGCGACCCGACCAGCCGCAGCCGCGCCGCGTCCTGAGGTTGCTCTGCGGCCATGCGGTGACCCTCCCCACCAGGTGAGTTCGGTGGGACCGGGCCGACGCCGGGGCGCGCCGCCAGCGGCATCACCGAGCTTTGGGGAACCCTATGCACGGTCGAGAGGCTACGTCATCAGGCGTGCGTATGACAGTGGTCACGGCAGGTGAACCGGGCGGTGAGCGATCTTGAAACAGTCCGGAAACACCGGCCGCTCGACCGGGCCCGGCGGACCGGTGGACGGCCCGGGCGGGCCGCGGCGCGACACCGCCGGGGCGGGCCCTGACGGCGCCGCCCCGGCGGGGGTCCGGTGGTGTCACCGGCAGGTGGTCAGTTGACGTTCAGCGCGACGTCGTCGATCACGAAGCTGGTCTGGAGCGAGGAGTCCTCGGTGCCGGTGAACTTGATGGTCACGGTCTGACCGGCGAAGGAGGTCAGGTCCAGGGTGCGCTGGACGTAGCCGGCCGCCGCGTTGGCGTTGGAGTACGTCGCCAGCGTGGTGCTGTTGGCCTGGACGGTCAGCTTGTCGTACGCGGTGGTGCCGGTCTCGGCGGTGTCGATGTGCAGCCAGAAGGTCAGCTTCGCGGAGGCGCAGCCGGCCGGGATCGAGACGGTCTGCGACAGGGTGTCGGTGTGGGCCGAGCCGTAGCCGTTCAGCCAGGCCTTCCAGCTGCCCGAGTGGGCCGCCTCGGAGGAGCTGTTGTCGACCACGCCGCTGGAGGTGGTCCACGGCGCGGCGGTGCCGGTCTCGAAGCCGCCGTTGGAGACCAGCTGGGCGGCGGTGCAGCCGCCGGACGGCGGGGTGGTGCCGCCGCCGAGCAGGGCGGTGGTCAGCGCGTCGGCGACCGGGGAGCCCCAGCCGGTGACCTGGTCGTAGCCGGTCTTGGCGGAGAAGTCCTGGTTGGCGCCGCTGGTCACGTCGTGGAAGGCGCCGGCGTAGCCGCTGCTGTTCGCGACCGAGTACAGCCGCGGGTTCGCCTCGCCGAGGACCGGCTGGCCGGCGGCCTTGGCCTTCTGGTTGAACTGGGCCGCGTAGCCGGACCAGAGCGGCGCGGCCGCGCTGGTGCCGCCGTAGACCTGCCAGGCGCCGGCGGTGTAGATCGCGAAGCCGCTCTGCGGGTCGGCGTTGGAGGAGACGTCCGGGACGGTGCGCATGGTGCCGCTGACGCCGGTGCCGGTCTGCCAGCTCGGCTTGGCGAACACGGTGGAGACGCCGCCGCCGGCGCTGCTCCAGGCGCTCTCCGAGGAGTAGGCGTTGCCGCTGGAGACCTTCAGGTTGGTCCCGCCGACGCCGGTCTGGTGCGGGCTGGAGGCCGGGAAGTCGACCGCCTTGACGGACGAGCCGCTGGTGGAGCGGGTGCAGTCGCGCGAGCCGTCGTCGCCGGAGGCGGAGAAGATCGAGATGCCCTGGGCTGCGGCCTGCTTGAAGGCGTTGTCGACGGCCGTCATCGAGGAGGCGGTGGTGTCCGGCTCGCAGGAGCCCCAGGAGATGGAGACGACCGAGACCCGGTTGTCGGTCACGATCTTGTTGGCCATGTCGATCTCGCCCTGGTCGCTGTTGGGCGCCTCGTAGACCAGCTGGGTGGCCTTGGGCGCCGCGCCGCGGACGATCTCGCTGTCCAGCTCGACCTCGCCCTGGCCCTGGCCGGGGGCGGAGTCGTAGTTGGCGCCGTCCACCGAGACGGTGGAGACGGCCGGGCCGGACAGGCCGTACTGGGAGTCGTAGGTGGTCAGGTTCGAGGACTGGTAGCCGTCGAACTCCCACAGCGCGACCGTGGTGCCGGTGCCGTCCGCGCCGGTCTTGGTGAGGTTGTAGGCGCCGGTGTACTGGGCCGGGGACATGCCGCTCGGGGCGGCGAGCGCGGCGTTCGGGGCGGGCGTGCCCGGGGTGACCGCGTTCGGGGCGGAGGTGCTCGGCTTGGCCAGGCGGTTCTTGCGCACCGCGTGGTTGTCCAGGCCGCTGACGCCCTGGACCACGGTGGCCAGGTCGGACGGGATCGAGGCGGCGGCGTCGTTGGCGAAGAACGCGCGCTGGAGCTGCGGGTCGAGGTACGAGCTCTCGTGGGTGCCGAAGGCCTGGGAGACCTGGGCGGCGGTGCCGGTGGCGTTGACCACCTGGCGGTTGGCGCTCACCGAGGTGACGGTCAGGCCCTGCTGGGCCAGGTAGGTCCTGACCTGGTCGACGGCGGCCTGGGTCGGTCCGAACCGGGCGGTGAACTGCTCCGGCGTCAGGTAGCGGCCGTACTCCGGGGCGCCCGGGGTCTCGACGGCGGTGAGGAAGCGGTCCAGGGCGTCGGTGTCACGCAGCTTCAGGCTGACGGACACCGAGATCTGCTGGGCCGCCGGGACGTCACCCTTCTTCTCCGAGTGGGCCACCGCAGGGTTCACGGTGTTCGGCAGGGCGACGCGCGGGGCGGCGTTCGGGGTGGCGGCCTGCGCGGTGGAGACACCGAGCGAGACGGCGGTCAGCGGCAGCACGGCTATCGCCGCGGCGAGGGCAAGGGAGCGGGGGCGCAACGGATCCTCCTCCAGCCGGCTGTGGGGGCCGGCAAGGGGCCAGGCGTTCCGGGGTCGAGAACGCTTGCTTGAACATGACAGAACCCGTGTGCGAATTGGCTCATGGCCGGGCAATTCGTTGCTAAAAAACAGTCAACTGTGGAGAGTGGGGAACTCGCCGGTTCCATACAGTGAATGACCGGAAATCGGAGACCGGTCCAGACCAATTCGGGGCGTCGGGGGCGGACGTAGAATCGGGGCGAGCCGAGGGAGGGCGATGACTGACGTGCAGCCGGATCCGAGGGACCCGCGCCCGCTGATCGGCGAGCCGCTCGCGCTCGACCTGCTGAACACGCGCTGGTCCGGAACACCCGTCAACGACCTGCTCACCGGTGTCGACGGCTACGGGATCTGGCTCTCCTCCGCCGGGCTGAGCGGGCGCTGCGCGGCGGACGAGGCCGGGCTGGCGGCGATCCGGCAGACCCGCGAGGCGATCCTGCTGGCCGCTCAGGACGCCCGCGAGCGGGGCGAGTTGGGGGAGTCCGCCCGGGAGGGGCTGGACGCGGTGCTGGCGCACGGGCGGATCCGGCGGACGGCGGCACCGGGCCGGGCCGAGGACCGGATCGAGACGGACCGGCCGCAGTGGCTGGCGCCCTGGCTGGCGGCGGACGACTTCCTCGCGCTGCTCGGGCAGGGGGCGCACCGGGTCAAGCAGTGCGCCCACGAGGCGTGCATCCTGCACTTCTTCGACGCCTCGCAGAACGGGCGGCGGCGGTGGTGCCGGATGGCGGTGTGCGGGAACCGGGCGAAGGCGGCGCGGCACTATGTGAAGGCGCGGGGCTGACGGGTGGGTCGGGGCCGCTGCGCGGGGCCGGGTGCCGGGTGCCGGGGCGGTGGGTTCGGGCGGCGGCAGTGGTGCCGGATGGCGGTGTGCGGGAACCGGGCGAAGGCGGCGTGACGGATCGATCCCGGGGGCCGCTCGACGTTCCCCGCACCGCCCCCGGTTCCCCGCGCCGCCCTCGGGGCGCGGGGAACCGGGGGCGGCGTGGTCAGGCCGGGG
The DNA here is from genome assembly GCF_055575155.1 of Kitasatospora sp. NPDC034533. Lineage (NCBI taxonomy): Bacteria > Bacillati > Actinomycetota > Actinomycetes > Kitasatosporales > Streptomycetaceae > Kitasatospora > Kitasatospora sp. NPDC034533. The sequence goes on along the minus strand of NZ_JBVITE010000002.1, from coordinate 44,461 downwards.
CGCCGAGCCAGTCGGTGAGGGCGGTGCGCAGTTCGCCCTGGCCCGGGTCGACGGCGGCCCAGGCGACGTAGCCGTCCGGGCGGATCAGCAGCACGGTGTCGCGCAGCTTGCCGTGCGGGTCGGCGGGGGCGGCGCAGACCATGCGGTCGGCCCAGGGGTCGGCGGCGGCCAGCTCGTCATTGCTGACCAGGACGAACTTCCCGGCGCGCAGCGCCTCGTAGAGCCGCTCGGGAGCGGCCGGGGCCCCCTCGACGGGCTTGCTCAGGGCGGTCAGTCGAAGGTCCGGGACGCGCTTGCCGACCTGCGGGTGGGCGTCCTTGGGGGCCGGGTAGGAGATCCCGATGCCCGAGATGATTTTGGCCCCGCGCCCGGTGACCGGGTCGAGGAGGTTGCCCAGCGCGGTGAGCGCCCCGCGCAGGGCGCGGGTGGGGGCGGACTCGGCGAGCGCCAGCCGGATCAGCGCGCCGGAGGTGCGCAGCACCGTCCTGCCGACCGGGTGCCGCTCGGACTGGTAGGTGTCCAGCAGGGCGTCGGTGGCCCGGCCCCGGAGGACGGCGGCGAGCTTCCAGGAGAGGTTGGCGGCGTCCTGGAGGCCGGTGTTCATGCCCAGGCCGCCGGCCGGGGAGTGGCAGTGGGCGGCGTCGCCGGCCAGGAAGACCCGGCCGGAGCGGTAGTTGGGGGCCTGGCGCTCGTCGCTGTGGAAGGTCGAGCTCCAGCGCACGTCGTGCAGGCCGTAGTCCTCGCCGAGGATGGCCCGGACGAGCGCGGTGAGCTGCTCGGGCGTGGGGGTGGTGCCGTCCGGGTACCGCTCCTCGCGGTCCCAGGCGATGATCCGGAACCAGCCGTCGCCGAACGGGGCGATGAAGGCGAAGCCGGCGTGGTTGGCGTTGACGGTGATCGTCTCGGCGGGCTCGCGCTCCAGCCGGACGTCGGCCAGCACCACCGAGTCGACCACCGACTCCCCGGGGAAGGGGATGCCGAGCAGGTCGCGGACGGTGGAGTGGACGCCGTCGGCGGCGACCGCGTACGCGGCCCGGTGGTTCAGCCCGTCCCGGGTCTCCAGGGTCACGCCCTCGGCGTCCTGGCGCAGCCCGGTGACCTCGGCGCCGCGCAGCACCGTCGCACCGGCCTTCTCGGCGCGCTCCGTCAGCAGCCGTTCGACGTTGTACTGCGGGGTCATCAGGACGAACGGGAAGCGGGTGGGCAGCGAACCGAGGTCGACGCCGAGGCGGTCGGACATCCTGAGGCCGCTGAGCGTGCGGCCGGTGGCGATCAGCTCGTCGGCCAGGCCCCTGGCGTCCAGCAGCTCCAGGGTGCGGGCGTGCACGCCGAACGCCCGGGTCAGGTTGGACTCGGCGGCCCGCTTCTCCAGCAGGGTGACGCCGACCCCGGCGGCGGCGAGGTCGCCGGCCAGCAGCAGTCCGGTCGGTCCGGCGCCGACGATCAGGACGTCGGTTTCGGTCGTCGGCTTCACGGCCATGTATCAGCTCCCGTTGCTCGGAGGGCGGTCGGACGCCGTTCCCGGCGTCCTCCCAGCCTCCATCATCGCGGGCGCGGTCGGAGCTGTGAACCGCCGGGGCCCGGAGCCGCGGACCGCAGGTCGGTGCGGCTGTGGACGGCCGGGCCCCGGCGGTGGGTGACCGCCGGGGCCCGGAGCCGGAACCGAACGCTCAGCCGTGCCGGCGGACCTCCACCGTGCGGAACCGGTTGGCGACGAACGCGCCGTCGCAGTAGGCCGAGTTGGCGGCCGGGTTGGCGCCGGTGCCGTGCAGGTCGGAGAAGGCGGCGGTCTGGTTGGGGTAGACCCCGCCGGTCAGGTTGAGCGAGAGCGAGACGCCGGAGTCCAGCGCGGCCTCCACCAGCTGCGCCTCCACCTCGGGCGAGGTGGTGTAGCCGGAGGCGGTCATGGCGCCCTTCTCGCGAACCGTGGTGCGCAGCAACTCGACGGCGGCGGCGGTGGATTCGACCGCGACGGCGAAGGAGACCGGGCCGAAGCACTCGCTGCGGAAGACGGCCCGGTCGTCCGGCTTGTCGGCGTCCAGCCTGACCAGCGCGGGGGTGCGGACGGTCGCGCCGGGGAAGTCCGGCGAGGTCACCGCGCGCGGGGCGAGGGCGAGTTCGCCGTACTCGCCGCCGGCCGCGGCGGCCGAGCGCTGGAGCACCCCGGGGTTGACCACGGCGCCGAGGATCGCGGCGGCGCGGGCGTCGTCGGAGAGCAGGCCCTCGATGGCCCCGGCCAGGTCGGTGACGACCTGGTCGTACGACTTCTCGCCCTGGTCGGTGGCGATGCCGCCGCGCGGGATCAGCACGTTCTGCGGGGTGGTGCACATCTGGCCGCTGTAGAGCGAGAGCGCGAAGGCCAGGTTGCCCAGCATGCCCTTGTAGTCGTCGGTGGAGTCGATCACCACCGTGTTGACGCCGGCCTTCTCGGTGTACACCTGGGCCTGCTTGGCGTGCTCCTCCAGCCAGTCGCCGAAGGCGGTGGAGCCGGTGTAGTCGATCAGCTTGATCTCGGGGCGGACGGCGAGCGTCGCGGCGACGGTGCCGCCCTCGTGCTCGGCGGCCAGGCAGACCAGGTCGGGGTCGAAGCCGGCCTCGGCGAGCACCTCGCGGGCGGTCCGGACGGTCAGCGCGAGCGGCAGCACGGCCCGGGGGTGCGGCTTGACCAGCACCGGGTTGCCGGTGGCCAGCGAGGCGAACAGGCCCGGGTAGCCGTTCCAGGTGGGGAAGGTGTTGCAGCCGATGAGCAGCGCGAGGCCGCGCGGGACGACGGTGAACTCCTTGGTCATCACCAGCGGGTCGCGCTTGCCCTGGGGCTTGGTCCAGCCGGCCCGGCGCGGCAGCCGGGTCTGCTCGGCGTAGGCGTAGGCGACCGCCTCCAGGCCGCGGTCCTGGGCGTGCGGGCCGCCGGCCTGGAAGGCCATGCCGTAGGCCTGGCCGGTGGTGTGCATGACGGCGTGGGCGAACTCGTGGGAGCGGGCGTTGATCCGGTGGAGGATCTCCAGGCAGACGGCGGCGCGCTCCAGCGGGCTCGCGGCGGCCCAGCCGGGGCGGGCGGCGGTGAGCGCGGCGATCAGCGCGTCCGGGCCGGCGTGCGGGTAGGTGATGCCCAGCTCGACGCCGTACGGGGAGGCCTCGCCGCCGACCTGGTCGCCGTCGGTGGGGTGGCCGTCGAGGACGAACGGCTTGCCGAGCAGGGCGTCGAAGGCGGCCTTGCCGTCCGCCGGGCCGCTCTCGCCGTAGGCCTTCGGGAACTCGGGGTAGGGCGACCAGTAGTCGCGCTTCGCGGCGGCGGCGAGCGCGGCGTCCAGGGTGGCCTGGTGGCGCTCGACCAGCTCGCTGACGACGGGGTGGGTGACCGCTGCGGACATCTGTGCGCTCCTCGGAGGGCGTCGAAAAGCAGGACGGGATCAGTCACAGAGTAACCGAACGATCGGTCGGCTCAAGAGGGTGTGGAGGAGGGAAGTGCGGGGAAACGGACGGGGGCGCGTCCGTGGCGGACGCGCCCCCGTGGGCCTGGCGGGTCTGGCTCCGCGGCACGCGGCCTACGGCACGCCCAGCTCGAAGATCACGAACCCGGCGTACCAGCCGGAGGCGATCGCCCCGGTGCCCAGGACGGCGGCCAGGGCCGGCAGGCTCAGCTTGCGCAGCCCCACCGCCAGCGCGATGAGCAGCGGGAACGCGGGCAGCAGGTAGCGCGAGGTGTTGCCGAAGATGCCGAGGCTGCCGAGCACCGAGACGATGGTGGCCAGGGTGTAGGCCGTCAGCACCAGCGGCGGGCGCAGCCGGACCAGCAGCACGATCAGCATCGGCAGGCTGAGCACGATCAGGGTGGCGAACAGGTCCGGCACCGGGAAGGCGAAGGGGTAGTCGTTGCGGCCCAGCAGCACGCCGCGGACCGCGTGCCAGGTGCCCTGGCCCCAGTCGAAGTAGTGCAGCCAGGCGTCGTGCTGGAGGCGGAAGTAGCCGCCCCACTCGCCGGTCCGCCAGCCCACCCAGCCGACGTAGCCGAGCAGGCCGACGGGGGCCATCAGCATCGCGGCCAGCGGGCGCAGGACGCCGCTCTCCCGGCGGTACAGCTCGACCAGCGCGGCCAGGCCCACCGCGCCGATCAGGGCGGCGGAGGTCGGCCGGTTGAGCCCGGCGACCAGGGTGATCACCCCGGCCGCGATCCACTGCTTGGTCATCACCCAGTAACAGGCCCAGGCGGCCAGCGCGACGAAGAGGGAGTCCGAGTAGACCGCCCACTCGGCGCCCGAGCCCGGGGCGATCGCCCAGAGCCCGGCCGCGATCACGCCCGAGCGCACGTCGCCGGTCATCTTCTCCACCACGGCGTAGATGCCGGCCGCGGCGAACAGCGAGGCCACCACCGAGACCAGCATCCCGGCGCCGTACAGGCCGAGGCCGGTGACGTCCGAGACCATCCGCATCAGGCCCGGGTAGAGCGGGAAGAAGGCGGCTGAGTTCTGCTCGACGGTGAAGCCGACCGGTCCGTTCGGGATCGGGACCAGTGCCGGGTGGTAACCGAACTGGGCCACCTGCTGGTACCACCAGCCGTCCCAGGTGGCCACCACGTCCCAGGGGTTGGCGCCGCCGCCGAACCGGGCCGGCTTCGAGGTGTACGCGCCGGAGAAGGAGAGGAGCTTCATGAAGACGGTGAAGCCGACCAGCTTCAGCATCGCGTAGCACCACACGGCCGGTCCGAACCGGGCCACCAGGGCGCGGCCACGGTCCTGCCAGGTGCGCGGGACGTCCTCCGGCTCCTCGTTGCGCTGCTCGGGCACGTCGGAGGCGACTGCCGGTATTGAGTTCATCAGCCGTGGACCCCACCTGCTGGACGTGGACGGATCGTCCGCAGATTCTAGGCCCTGCCCCTTCCGGTTGGTGTGGACCAGTCGGACCCGATCGCGTACCGCCCGGGGCGGCCGGGGATACTCGGAGGATGGCCGATCACACCACGCGCACCGCCTACACCGTGGAGTCACTGCTCGCGGTGACCGTCGACGTGTTCAACGAGCGCGGCTACGACGGCACCTCGATGGAGGACCTGTCGAGGGCGGCCGGGATCTCCAAGTCCTCGATCTACCACCACGTGCGCGGCAAGGAGGAACTGCTGCGGCTGGCGGTCGGGCGGGCGCTGGACGGGCTGTTCGCGATCCTGGCCGAGCCGGACGCGGTCGAGGGCCCGGCGGTGGAGCGGCTGGAGCACGTGGTGCGGCGCACCGCGGAGGTGCTGCTGGAGGAGCTCCCGTACGTGACGCTGCTGCTGCGGGTGCGCGGCAACACGGCCACCGAGCAGTGGGCGCTGGAGCGCCGGCGGGACTTCGACCACCAGGTCGCCGAGCTGCTGCGGGCGGCGGTGGCGGACGGCGCGCTCCGGGCGGACGTGGAGCCGCGGCTGGCCACCCGGCTGCTGTTCGGGATGATCAACTCGATCGTGGAGTGGTACCGGCCGGGGGCCAAGGCCGCCGACGGGGTCGCGGACGCGGTGGTCCACCTGGCCTTCGACGGGCTGCGGGCGCGCTGAGCCGTCCGGCCCCGGGGCCGGTCCTCCTGCCCGGCGGTGTCCGCCCCGTCAGAGCGGCGGCACCTGGTCCGTCTCCTCGAAGACCAGCATGGTGCGGGTGCCGAGCACCTGCGGGATGGACTGGATGCTGCCCAGCACCAGCTCCCGCAGGGCCTGGTTGTCGGCGGTGTGCACCAGCAGCAGGACGTCGAAGTCCCCGCCCACCAGCGCGATGTGCGCCACCCCGGGCAGCTCCAGCAGCTGCTCGCGCACCGTCCGCCAGGAGTTCTGGACGATCTTCAGGGTGATGTACGCGGACGCGACCTGGCCCGCGCGCTCGTGGTCCACCCTGGCGGTGAAGCCGCGGATGACGCCGTCCTCGACCATCCTGGAGATCCGGGCGTACGCGTTCGCCCGGGACACGTGCACCCGCTCGGCCACCGAGCGGATGGAGGCGCGGCCGTCCTGTTGCAGCAGTCGCAGGATGGACCGGTCGACCCGGTCGAGTCTGGACGTCTGTTCAGCCGACATGACCCCCCACCCTCCCCGATTGGACGCACTGCCACCAGTCGACCGCCGAACGGGCCGAATGTCCACCACCTTGTCACGCTTCTGGTCAAGATGAACAGACGACCGAACAATCGGTAGGGAGCCCCCGCCACCCCAGGAGGTGCCCCGAGATGACCGTTCTCGACCACAGACACCGCACACCGGTGCCCGGATGGCTGCCCGGCGCCACCTCCCCGCGCACCGATCCGGCCCCGCTCCTCCCGGACCCCTCCCCCGTCCGGTTGCTCGGCACCCCCGCACTGGAGAAGTACGACCCGGCGCTGCTGCGCGAGCTCTACCGCCGCCTGGTCGTCGGCCGCCGGTACAACCAGCAGGCCACCACCCTCACCAAGCAGGGCCGGCTCGCCGTCTACCCGGCGTCCACCGGCCAGGAGGCCTGCCAGGTCGCCGCCGCGCTGGCGCTCGGCGAACGGGACTGGCTCTTCCCCAGCTACCGCGACACCCTCGCCGTGGTCTCCCGGGGCGTCGACCCCCTGGAGGCGCTGACCCTGCTGCGCGGCAGCGCCCACACCGGCTACGACCCGGTGGCCAGCCGCACCGCGCCGCTCTGCACCCCGCTCGCCACCCAGGCCCCGCACGCCGTCGGGCTGGCGCACGCCGCCCGGCTGCGCGGCGAGCCGGTGGTCGCACTGGCGATGCTCGGCGACGGCGGCACCAGCGAGGGCGACTTCCACGAGGCGCTGAACTTCGCGGCCGTGCTGGGCGCCCCGGTCGTCTTCCTGGTGCAGAACAACGGCTACGCCATCTCCGTCCCGCTCAGCGCGCAGTCCGCCGCGCCCACCCTGGCCCACAAGGCCGTCGGCTACGGCATGCCGGGCCGACTGGTCGACGGCAACGACGCGCCCGCCGTGCACGCGGTGCTGTCCGAGGCGGTCGAGCGGGCCCGGACCGGCGGGGGGCCGACCCTGGTCGAGGCACTGACCTACCGGATCGAGGCGCACACCAACGCCGACGACGCCACCCGCTACCGCACCGAGCCCGAGGTGGCCGCCTGGCGGGAGCACGACCCGATCCTGCTGATGGAGCGCGCGCTGCGCGGACTCGGGGTGCTGGACGACGCCCTGGTGCAGGAGGCGGCGGACGAGGCGGAGGCGCTGGCGGCCCGGATGCGGGCCGAGTTCCACACCGACCCGGACCTCGACCCGATGGCGCTGTTCGCCCACGTCTTCGCCGAGCCGACCCCTCAACTGCGGGAGCAGGCCGCCCAGTTGGCCGCCGAGCTGGCCGCCGAGGCGGAGGTGGCGCAGCGATGAGCTCCCACCCGTCGCCCACCGCCGCCCTCGGCCCGGTCGCTGAGCGGCACCCCTCCGGCGCCCGTCCGTCGAGCATGGCCCAGGCGCTCAACTCCGCGCTGCGCGACGCCATGCGCGAGGACCCGTCGGTGCACGTGCTCGGCGAGGACGTCGGCGCGCTCGGCGGCGTCTTCCGGATCACCGACGGGCTCACCGCCGAGTTCGGCCCGGAGCGCTGCCTGGACACCCCGCTGGCCGAGGCCGGCATCCTCGGCACCGCGATCGGCATGGCGATGTACGGGCTGCGCCCGGTGGTCGAGATGCAGTTCGACGCCTTCGCCTACCCGGCGCTGGAGCAACTGTTCTCGCACGTCGCCAAGATGCGCAACCGCACGGCCGGGCGGCTCCCGCTGCCCATCACCGTCCGCATCCCGTACGGCGGCGGCATCGGCGGCGTCGAGCACCACAGCGACGCCTCCGAGGCGTACTACACGAGCACCCCCGGTCTGCACGTGGTCACCCCGGCGACGGTCGCCGACGCGTACGGGCTGCTGCGCGCCTCGATCGCCTCCGACGACCCGGTGGTCTTCCTGGAGCCCAAGCGGCTCTACTGGGGCAAGGCCGACCTCGACCCGGCGGCGCCGGTCGAGCCGATCGGCCGGGCGGTGCTGCGGCGCACCGGCACCTCCGCGGTGCTGATCACCTACGGCCCCTCGCTGCCGGTCTGCCTGGCGGCGGCCGAGGCGGCGCAGGCCGAGGGCTGGGACCTCGCGGTGCTGGACCTGCGCACCCTGGTGCCGTTCGACGACGAGACGGTCTGCCGGGTGGTCCGCTCGCTGGGCCGGGCCGTGGTGGTGCACGAGGCGAGCGGCTTCGGCGGCACCGGCGCGGAGATCGCCGCCCGGGTCACCGAACGCTGCTTCCACCACCTGGCCGCACCCGTGCTGCGGGTCACCGGCTTCGACATCCCGTACCCGCCGCCGATGCTGGAGCACCACCACCTGCCCGGGGTGGACCGCATCCTGGACGCGGTCGCCCGGCTCCAGTGGGAGGACTGAGGATGATGCCCGTCGTGCGGGAGTTCCGGCTGCCCGACCTCGGTGAGGGGCTCACCGGGGCGGAGGTGGTGCGCTGGATGGTCGAGGTCGGCGAGGTGATCGCGGTCGACCAGCCGGTGGTGGAGGTGGAGACGGCCAAGGCCGTGGTGGAGGTGCCCTGCCCGTACGGCGGGGTGGTCACGGCGCGGTACGGCGAGGTGGGGGAGGAGGTCGCGGTCGGCGCGCCGCTGGTGACGGTGGCGGTGGCGGCGGCCGGGCCGGGGGCCGCCGGTGCGGCTCCGGCCGCTGCCGGGGGCGAGGAGGTGGAGCGGCCGCTGGTCGGGTTCGGGGTGGTCGAGCCGGGCGGGGGCGGACGGCGTCGCCGGGTCGGGGCGGGCGCTTCGGGGGCGACTCCGGTGGCTTCGGTTGCCCTTGGCGCTTCCGTGGCTCCGGCTGCTCCGGCCGTTCCGGCCGCTTCGGTTCCCACGGCTCCCACGGTTCCGGCGGTTCCGGCGGTGGTGCCGGTGATCTCGCCGCTGGTGCGGCGGCTGGCCCGGGAGCAGGGCGTCGACCTGGCCGGCCTCACCGGGAGCGGGCCGGACGGGCTGATCATGCGTGCGGACGTCGAACGGGCGGTCGCCGCCAGGGTGGCCGCTCCGGCGGCTGCCGCTGTCACCGCCGCCGGCACCGCTGCCGGCACCGCGCCGGACGGCGTCGTCCCGTTGCGCGGGCTGCGCAGGGCGGTGGCGGAGAAGCTCAGCCGCAGCCACCGGGAGATCCCCGCGGCGACCTGCTGGGTGGACGCCGACGCCACCGAACTCATGGCGCTGCGGCGGCAGTTGAACGCCACGCCGGGCCCGAAGGTGAGCGTGCTGGCGCTGCTGGCGCGGATCTGCACCGTCGCACTGGCGCGCTTCCCGGAGCTCAACTCCTCGGTGACCGAGGACGGTTCGGGCATCGTCCGGCACCAGGCCGTGCACCTCGGCTTCGCCGCGCAGGGCGAGCGAGGGCTGGTCGTGCCGGTGGTGCGGGACGCGCAGCACCGCAGCACCGAGCAACTCGGGGAGGAGCTGGCCCGGTTGACCGAGGCGGCCCGCAGCGGCGCGCTCACCCCGGCCGAACTAACCGGCGGCACCTTCACGTTGAACAACTACGGGGTGTTCGGCGTGGACGGCTCCACCCCGATCCTCAACCACCCGGAGGCGGCGATGCTCGGGGTCGGCCAGATCGTCGCCAAACCGTGGGTCCACGATGGGCAGTTGGCGGTCCGCGAGGTGACGCAGCTGTCGTTCACCTTCGACCACCGGGTCTGCGACGGCGGCACCGCCGGGGGCTTCCTGCGGTTCGTCGCGGACTGCGTGGAGCAGCCGGGGATGCTGCTGCGGCAGCTCTGATCGCGGCCGTCCGACGGGGCCGTCCGACGCGGAGGGTGCGTCGCGGCGGATGCGTCGCCCTGGGTGTCCGTACGCACACCCAGGGCGACGGCGGCCGGGGAGAGTAGCGCGTTCCGGGCCCGGTTGTCCGGGCTTCGCGCGATTCCTCCGAGGGGCGCTCCGGGCGTGCCACGCTGCCTTGGCCCCGGTCGGGACGAGCCGGGGGCAGGGTCGGCCGGAGGCGAAACGATTCCCTTGAGTATGCGAGATGTGGCGGGTCGAGATGCGGCGGGTCGGAACGTGGCCGTGAAGTCCCGTACGACGGTGCTGGTCCGCAGCCGGCGCGGTGCGGCGGGGGCCGCCTCCGTCCCGGGCCTGTCGGCGGAGGATCCGACGGCGGTGCTGCCGCCGATGGCGGTGCTGGAGCCCGTCCGGCCGGTGGTTCCGGCCCGGCCGGCGCACCCGCCGACCGTCCCCGCGCCGGTGCCGGGGAGCATCGCCGCGCCGGTTCCGTCGACCGGCCCGGTTCCGCCGACCGTTCCCGCGCCGGTGCCCGGGACCGTCCCCGCGCCGGTTCCGCCGACCGGCCTGGTTCCGCCGACCGGCCCGGCTCCCGGGGCCGTTCCGGCGACGGGGCCCTCTCCGGCGAGCGGAGCCGTCCCCGCGCCCGACTTCCGTCCGCTGTACGTCGACGCCCCCGGCCTCAACCGGGCCGGCCCGGGCGACCGGTGGAGCGCCGTCTGGGGCACGGGGGCTCCCGCCGGTCCTTCCCCGGCCGCGCTGCCGGCCGCCGGAGTCGGTGGGCCCGGCGGGGAGCCGCCGCTCACCGCCCGGGAGGTCGAGCTGGTCCGGGCCGGCCTCGCCGCCCTCGTGCCGGTCGCCGACCGGGCCACCGCGCACTTCTACGCGCTGCTCTTCCTGCGCCACCCCGAGCTCCGCTCGTTCTTCCCCGCGGCCATGGACGTCCACCGCGACCGGCTGTTCCGCACCGTGCTGACCGTGGTGCACGAGATCGACCGGCCCGCGGCCCTGCGCGCCACCCTGGCCGGGCTCGGCCGCGGCCACCGCCGGCACGGCACGCTGGCCGCCCACTACGTCGCGGTGGAGGAGTGCCTGGCGCAGACGCTGGCCCGGTACGCGGGCAGCCGCTGGGACGCCGAGGCCGAGCGGGCCTGGCGCCGCGCCTACCGGATGGTCGCCTCGGGCATGATCGAGGCCGCCGAGGAGGACGCCCGCACCTCGCCGGCCTGGTGGCAGGGCGAGATCGTCCGGCACGAGCGCCGCACCCGGGACGTCGCGGTGATCACCGTCCGGCCGGACCAGGCGTACCCGTTCCGGGCCGGGCAGTACACCGCGCTGGAGACGCCCTAGTGGCCGCGGGTGTGGCGGCACTACTCGTTCGCCGCCGCGCCCCGCCCGGACGGGCTGCTGGTCTTCCACGTCAAGGCCGTCCCGGCGGGCTGGGTGAGCAACGCGCTGGTCCACCGGGCCGCGCCCGGGGACGTGCTGCGGCTGGGCCCGGCGGCCGGCTCGATGACCGTCGACCACGCGGCCGGCCTCGACCTGCTCTGCCTCGGCGGCGGCACCGGCATCGCGCCGGTCCGCGCCCTGGTCGAGGAGGCCGCCGCGCACGGCGCGCCCGGCCGCCGGGTCGAGGTGTTCTACGGGGCCCGCCGGGCCGACGAGCTGTACGAGCTGGACGGGCTGCGCGAACTGGCGCGCCGCAACCGGTGGTTGACGGTCCGCCCGGTGGTTTCCGGGGGCGGTCCGGCGGGTGGCGGTCCGGTCGGTTTCACGTCGGCCGGCGGCCTGCTGGACGGCGGCGCGCTGACCGGTGAACTGCCCGAAGTGGTGGGCCGGTTCGGCCCGTGGGCGGGCCGCGAGGCGGTGCTCAGCGGACCGCCCGCGATGGTGCGCCGAGGCGTCGGGGCGCTGCTGCGCGCCGGGGTCGCGGCCGAGCGGATCCGGCACGACCTGGTCGGCGACCTGGCCTCGGGGTGATCACCCGAGGTCGGGTGCGAGGAGCGCGCGGATGCCCTCGATGTTGGCCGCCAGGTACGCCCGCAGCCGGGGCGGGACCACGTTGACCGAGGTGACGCCCTCGCGGGTGAACGGCAGCCGGACCACCTCGTACTCGCCGTTGGGCTCCGTCACCTCGGGCCCGTGCCGTCGGCTGAGGTCCATCGAGGCGAGCCGGCAGACGAAGAAGTGCTGCACCTTGACCCCGTGCGGATGCAGCGGCGTCCCGTCGTCGTGGTGCGTGTGGCTGACGGTGTCGACGAACGCGGGCACCACGTCCACGACCTTGCCGCCGAGTTCCTCGTCCACCTCGCGGTGCAGCGCGTCGACCACCGTCCGGTCCTCGCGCTCGACCCCGCCGCCGGGGGTGATCCAGTACGGGTGCGGCGAGCCCGGCCGGACCCGCCGGATCAGCACGATCGAGGCCGGGCCGTTCGGGTCGTCCGGGTCCAGCTCCAGCAGGATGGCCCGCGCGGTGCGCTTCACCACCGGGCGCAGTGGCGGAGTGCGGTTCTCGGGACCCATGGCCACCTCCGGGGCTGGCGCGTTGTGCGGGAGTCTGCCGCGCGAGGAAGGGGGCGAAACCCGGGCAACGGGTCGAAACTCACCCGACCGGGTCGAAACGCCGACCCGGTCGGGTGCGTCCGTTCGGGGGCCCGCTGTGCTGCAATGGGCGACTATCGGGCAAAATCGGAGGGCTCTGCTCCGCATGGCCCTTCTTGGCACCTGCGCGAGGGACTCGGGCTGGGGGTTGGGTGGCATGGATCGGATCGCACAGCCGTTCGACATCGCAGAGGATTCCGGGTCGGCCGTGCCGCGGCAGAAGGCCGCGGAGCGGGGGCCCACCCTGATCGGTTCCGTCCAGCGGGCGCTGCGGCTGCTGGAAGCCGTCGGGGGCTTCGGGCACGGCGCGACCGCCAAGCAGCTGGCCCGCGCCGCCGAGCTGCCCCTCGGCACCGCCTACCACCTGCTGCGCACCCTGGCCCACGAGGGCTACCTGCGGCGGTCCGAGGGGCGGTTCTTCCACGGGGACGCGCTCGACGGCATAGCCGCCGCGCGCGCCCGGTCCGGCCGGCCCGACCTGCGGACCCGGATGCAGTCCTTACGGGACGACCTCGGCGCCGCGGTCTACTTCGCGCTCTACCAGGACGGCGAGGTCCACCTGGTGGACGTGGTCGAGGGCCCGGACCGTCCCGCCGTGGAGCCCTGGGCCGACTTCCGGGCCACCGCCCACGCCCACGCCATCGGCCAGTGCCTGCTGGGCCAGCTCCCCGAGGACGCGCGCCGCGACCACCTCGCCCGCCACCCCCCGACCGGGCTCACGCCGGCCACCCTCACCGGGGAGGGCGCGGTGCTGCGACGGCTCGCCGCGCTGCGGCCGACCATGCCCGTGCTGGAGCGTCAGGAGTACGCTCTCGGGACGGTCTGCGCGGCGGTCCCGATCACCATAGGCCCGGTGGTCGCCACCATGGCCCTCTCGCTGCCGGTCGAGCAGGTGGACCGGCTGCCCTCGGCCGCACGCCAACTGCGGTGCGAGGTCGGGGCGATGAGTCCGTCGTTCATCCTCTGAATCCACTTGGTCTAGACCTAGTCCGGCTCGTTCACCATTTGAAAAAGCACACCTTGTCCACTACATCCCCAAACGTGGACGATGGTGATCGAACGTGGATTGGTTGCATAAACCGTCACAGAAACCGTCGAAAACATGTCCGGCCGCCATCGGGCCAGCACACCGACGGCGCGGGCAGAACGAGAGGTACTGGCGCCATGCAGCACAGCACAGTCCAGGGTCACCTGGTGATGAACCTCGTGGTCTCGCACGAGCTCTCCTTCCGCCTCCTGGTGGACCTGGCGTACGAGGCCGACGACCCGTACGCCGTCCGGCTCACCTTCCACCTGCCCGGCGACGCCCCGGTCACCTGGTACTTCGCGCGGGAGCTGCTGCTCGACGGGATCAGCGGACCGGCGGGCGAGGGCGACGTGCACATCCGCCCGGTCGGTGACGAGCTCTCGGAGGTCCGCATCGTGCTGCGCTCCCCGGACGGCGACGCCGTGCTGAGGGCCTCGTCCGCGCCGCTGATCGCGTTCCTGTCGCGCACCGACCGGCTGGTGCCGATGGGCGAGGAGTTCGCCGGGCGGGACATCGACGCCCAGCTCGCGAGCATCCTCAAGGGGCGCGAGAACGCGGGTTGAAGGTTCGGGGGGCGGCCGGCCTCCGCACAGGAACGACGAAGGGGCCCGCACCCGGGGAGACACCCGGGCACGGGCCCCTTTCGGTTGCCCGCACGGCGCCGCTCAGTCGTCGTCCAGGGCCACGTGCAGGCCCCAGGCGACCAAGCTGATGATCAGTGAACCGACCAGTGCGGACCAGAAGTTGGTCACGTGGAAGTCCAGGCTCAGCTTCCCGGAGGCCCAGGAGGTGAGCATCAGCATCAGGGCGTTGATCACGAAGGTGATCAGGCCCAGCGTGAGGATGAACAGCGGGAACGAGAACAGCTTGACCACCGGCTTGATCAGCCAGTTCACCACGCCGAAGACGACGGCCACGCCGAGCACCGTCAGTGTCTTGTGCTGCCAGTCGGCCTTGCCCTGGGCGAGTTGGATGCCGCTGACGATCCAGGCGGCGACCCAGATGGCCGCCGCGTTGATCAGTGTCTTGATGACGAATCCCTTCATGCCGCCCAAGACTGGCAGCAACCACCGTCCCGACGGAACCTCCGGACGGCGGGGTGGTGTTGAATGCCACGGGGCGCGCGGATGGACGAACGCGCTCGCGGACGAGGGAGGACGGCGGCGGTGAAGCTCTTCCGGCTGGACGAACTGGACGCCGAGCGGGCGGCCAACGACGGTGCCTACCTGCGGTTCCTGCGCGAGGCACGGATGTCCGCCGGGCTGTACGCGCTCTCCCCCGGGGACACCGACACCCAGACCGCGCACGACCAGGACGAGCTCTACCAGGTGATCAGCGGCCGGGCCGAGCTGACCGTCGGCACCGAGACCACGACGGTCGGGCGCGGCACCGTGGTGTACGTCCCGGCGGGCACCCCGCACCGGTTCCACCACGTCACCGAGGAGCTGCGGGTGCTGGTGGTGTTCTCCCCGCCGGAGGACTGAGCGCCCGCCCGGACCGTACGCGGAGCCGGTTAGGGTCGCGGCATGAGCACCAAGACGCTGACCGAAGAACTCTGGGCGGCCATCGAGCCGGTGTACGCCGAGATCCTCGCCCACCCCTTCCTGGCCGGGCTCACCGCCGGCACCCTGCCGCGCGAGGCCTTCCGCCACTTCGTCGTCCAGGACTCGCACTACCTGCGCGACTACGCCCGCGCGCTCGCCGTCTGCGCCGCCAAGGCGCCCGGCGAGGAGGACGTCCGGGCCTTCGCCGACGACGCGGTCGGCGCGCTGGCCGCCGAGCAGGGCATGCACGCGGAGTTCCTGACGGCCTTCGGCGGCAGCGCCGAGGAGGCCGCCGCCGAGCCGGTGCTGCCCACCACCCGCGCCTACACCAGCTACCTGCTGGCCACCGTCTACGGCGGCTCCTTCGCCGAGGCGGTCGGCGCGGTGCTGCCCTGCTACTGGATCTACGCCCGGGTCGGCGAGGCACTGCTCGCCCAGGGCTCACCCGACCCGCTGTACGCCAAGTGGATCGCCACCTACGGCGACGAGGCCTTCCAGGCGGTGGTCCGCCGGGTCCTGGCGCTCACCGACCGGCTGGGCGAGGAGCTCTCCGCGACGGAGCGCCGCAAGGTGGTCGAGCACTTCGTGACCACCTCGCGCTACGAGTGGATGTTCTGGGACGCCGCCTGGCGCGGCGAGCGCTGGCCGGTCTGACCCCCCTGGCCGCGCCCCCGGGTGCTCCCGGAGGGCGCGGCCGCTGGGCCGGCTCAGCCGGTGACGAAGTAGCCGGTCAGGTCGGCGATCAGGCTCACCGGAGTCGGGTTGTGGTTGTAGACCGTGTACGTGCCCGCGGCGGTGATCGGGGTGGTCACCGAGTTGGCGACGGTCCGCCCGGGTTCGAGGTTGACGGTGGAGGTGTTCGGTGCGGTGCCCGGGCCCGGGAACACCGTGAGGTGGCCGTAGTGGACGGCGTCGGTGGCCGTGATGTTGGCCTCGACGCCGATGACGTTCGGGACGGGCCCGTCGGCGGGCACGGTCGAGATCTCCCTGGTCGCCATCGCCGGGAGCGGGCTGTCGCTGACCCGGGTGTCGAGGGTCCGGACCGGCGCCTTGAGCCCGCTGTACAGCCCCTTGCCGGACGGGCCGTAGGAGCCGATGACGTCGACGATGACGTCCGCCGAGCCGGCGTTGTTGTAGATGTCGACCTTGCCGTCGGCCCCGACCGGCACCACCACCTGGTTGCCGACGGTGTGTCCCGCCGGGAAGTTGACGTTGGAACCCTGGGCCGGGCGCGGTGTGCCGCTCGGGAAGGCGGTCAGGAAGCTGTCCGTGCTGCCGTTGACGGCGGTGACGTTGAGGATCACCGCGCGGGCGTCGGCGGTGCCGTACTCGGGTCGGGCGACCTGGTAGGAGCGGACGGTGCCGGCGCCGAACTTGCCGGTGCCGTCCGTCCGGCTGTCGCCGACCCGGACCGGGGCCGTCGGGGCGTACTTGGCGGTCGCGCCCGGCAGGTAGTAGCCGACCACGTCGAGGACGACGTCGGTCGTCCCGGCGCTGTTGAAGACGGAGACGTAGTTCCTGACCTCGGGCTTCGGGAACACGACCGTGACCAGGTTGGACACCGTCTGACCGGGCCCGAAGTTGAGGCTGGAGGTCGACGGGATCGAGCCGGGTACGTTCACGGAGCCGAGCGACAGGTAGCCCGTGGCGGTCGGGTTGGTCGCGGTCACGTTGACCACCACGGCCGTCGCCTCGGCCGGGACGGTGTCCCACGGCACCACGGCGGGGTACCGCTCTCCGGGGCCGAGCGGAGTGCGCGGCGTGTGGTACGGAGTGAGGTCGGTGCGGGTGTCCAGGACGCGGGTCGGCGACATCGGGACGAAGCCGGCCGGCGTGCTGAGGTCGGCGGCCGTGACGCTCGCCGTCTTCGCGGGCGGCGCCGGCGCCGCAGGGGCGGCGAGGGCCGGGGAGACGGCCAGCGCCGAGCCGGTCAGGGTGACGACCGTCAGGGCGGCCAGGGTGGCGGTGGTACGGGCACGCATGCTTGGTTCCCCCCAAGTAACGTTGGTGCGTTGGCAGTTCCGGTTGCTCCGGTATCTCTAGGACGCCTGGGCCGGGCTCGGGTTGCAGGGGGATCCGAGAATTCTTCGGGGGTCACCCGGGGGGTCGGGATCGGGGTGATCTCCGGGTTCTCTCCGGGCCGTCGGGCCTCGTTCCGGCACTCGCGCCACCGTACGATCGAGGTACGAAAGCGAGCGGGATGCGGCACCGGACGGCGGCCGACCCGAGGGGAGAAGAGGAACCGACATGGCTGAGCTCTGGAAGTCGCTGCCCTCCTGGGTGCGCAACATCGTCATCCCGGTGCTGGTCCTGGTGCTGGCCTGGAACATCGTCGCCTTCGTGTTCGGTGTCGTCGGCGCGCTGCTCTCGATCGTGATCAAGCTGCTGGTGGTGGTCGGCATCGCGGCCGCCGTGGTGATCCTGGTGAAGAAGGCCGCCAAGAGCTGACCGGCTCCCCCGGTACCGCCGTACCGTCGTACCGTCGTCCAGAGGCCCGGCCCCTTTCACGGGGAGCCGGGCCTCGGGCGTTTCTCGGGGCGTCGACCGCCTACTGGTTGCGGTAGTAGCCGAAGAGGTCGGCGAGGACGTGGGTCGTGCCGGCGTTGTTGGCGATGTCGAACCGGCCCTGGGCGTCCACCGGGATGGTGGTGTGGTTGGGGACGTCCAGCCCCGGGCTGGCGTTCAGGTTGCTGGTGCCGGGCTTGGGCGTCCCGGTGGCCCAGGCGGTCAGGTGGGTGGCCTCGACCGTCCCGGTCGCGGTCAGGTTGACCACCGCGGCGGTCGCGCGGGCGGGCACGCCGCCGACCGTACGGCT
The DNA here is from genome assembly GCF_055575155.1 of Kitasatospora sp. NPDC034533. Classification (NCBI taxonomy): domain Bacteria; kingdom Bacillati; phylum Actinomycetota; class Actinomycetes; order Kitasatosporales; family Streptomycetaceae; genus Kitasatospora; species Kitasatospora sp. NPDC034533. The sequence continues at coordinate 26,735 of NZ_JBVITE010000002.1, read as the reverse complement.
GGAGAACGGACCGAACGGGGCGCCCTCCCGCGAGTCGAGCAGGCGGGTCGGCGTGACCGGGGTGAACAGGCCCTTGCCGTCGGGGCCGTAGTAGCCGGAGACGTCGACCACGAGGTGCGAACGGGAGGCGTTGGTGTAGATCTCGACGCTGCCGTCCGCGCCCAGCGGGACCACCACCTGGTTGGCGACGTTCCGGTCCGGCACGGTGTTCAGGTTGGATCCGGCCGCGGGGCGCTGGGTCCCGCCCGGGTAGACCGCGACGAAGCCCGCCGAGGCGGACTCGGTGGCCGTCACGTTGAGCACCGCCGAGGTCGCGCCCGTGGGGACGCCGCCGGTGCCGGCGATCTTCACCCGGCGGGCGTTGCCCGAGGTCAGCGGGGTGTTGTCGGACCGGGTGTCGAGCAGCCGGGCCGGGGCGACGGACGCGAACCGGTCGGTGCTGCCGGCCGTGAAGTAGCCGAGCACGTCGGCGATGGCGTGCACGTAGCCGGAGTTGTTGCGGACCACCACCGTGCCGTCCGGGCCGACCGGCACCGTCACCAGGTTGGCGACGTCCTGGCCGGGGCCGAAGTTCACGTTCGAGGTGGCCGGCCGGGCGGCGGCGGACGGGTAGACGTCCAGGTGGCTGGTGGAGGTGCCCTGGGTGGCGGTCAGGTTGAGCACCACGGCCGTGGCGCCCGCCGGCACCAGGTTCCCGGCCGAGTCGGAGACGCGGTTGCGGACGTCCAGGTCGATCGTCTCGCCGGGGCCGAGCCGCGGGTAGCGGCCGCCGGCCTGGCGGGTGTCCATGATGCGGGTCGGGGTGATCGCGGTGTAGCCGGCGGGGGCGTAGTCGACGGTGACGTCCCGGCTGTCGCTGCTGGTGGTGCCGAACTCGTCGGTGATGGTCACCCGCACCGTGTAGGTGCCGGGCTTGGCGTACACGTGGCGCTCGGAGGACCGGTTCTCCCACGGGGTGGCCGGGCCGTCGCCGAAGTCGTAGGAGTAGCCGGTGATCCGCGACGGGCTGGTGGGGTTGGCCCTGACCACGACGGCGAGCGGGTCGTAGTCGTTCTCCGGGGTCACCGTGAGGCTGGCGCTGAAGGTGCCGATGGCCTCGTACGCGCCGCGGTCACGATAACCGCCGTTCGGGCCGGTGTTGGGGACGTCCGGGTGGTCGAACGGGCCGTGGCCGAGCAGGTCCACGTCCGGAACGCCGAGCACCTCGGGGCCGGCCGAGTCGATCGCGTTGCGGGCCTGCCCCCAGCTGAACACGGAGGACTGGGGCACCGACAGGGGCGAGAAGTTGAGGTCGAACGGAACGGCGCCGTTCGCGTCGTGTCGGCCCTGGCCGGTCGCGGCCTGGAGTTCCTCGGCCGTCTTGTAGGCGATGTCGGCCCACTGGTAACTGGGGTAGCGCTCGGGGGAGTAGGACCAGACGGTGTTGTAGTCGAGGGTGGTGCCGTCGGTCGAGCCGGCGGACACCTGGACGGCGCTCGTGGCGACGACGTTGTTGGTGATCGTCGCGTGGTCGGAGGAGCCGGCCAGGTCGATGGCCACCCTGGGCGCCAGGTTGGTGGTGTTGTGGGTGATGACCGTGCCCGGAGCGTCGGTCACCGCGACGGCGGGCTGCCCGAGCGTGGTGATGAAGTCGTTCCCGGCGATCACCGTCCCGGCGATTCCCGCGCCGACCTTCACACCACCGGTGGTGCCGCGGACGACCGAGCGCTCGATCCGGACGTGGTCACTGGCACCGGTGACGGCGACGGCCGGCCGGGCGAACTTGTCGTCCCTCGGCTCGATCCAGTTGCCGGAGAGCTCGACCCGGCTGACGCCGTCGAGTTCGAAGTGGCTGACCTCGAAGCCGGAGAACACGATGTCGTGCTGGCCGGATATCCGCACCGGCTGTTGCTGCGGCCCGGCGATGACCGGGAAGGTGTTCGCCCGGCCCGGAACGGTCGACCTCATGCCGACGTGGCCAGTGCTCCGGAAGGTGATCGGCTTGCCGGGTTCGCCGGAGCGCCGGATGGTCACGTCCTCCGGGTACGTCCCTGCCGAGACCTCCACCGTCTGGCCCGGCACGGCACGGTCGGCGGCGGCCTGGACGGTGCAGATCGGCAGGGCTTGGGTGCCCGGGCCGTCGTTCTTGCAGATACCGCCTTCGACGTACAGGACGGCGGCCGGTTCGGCCGCCACCGCGGGCAGTGGCAGACCCACCACCGCGGAGATCACGGCGGCGCTCAGGCCTGCCGCATGACGGATGCGCACGGTGCGTTTCCCCCCAAGAGTCATCAAAAGACGCAGACCCTCCGGGCCGCCCCGAGCCGAATGGATCGTGCGCGCCCTGATGAAGCGTCTGCGGAGCATCGGTGAGCATTATGCGGGCGCGCGAGGACACTTCTCACACGGGTTTCCCTCACCCGCACCCCTGACGCCCCCTGGACCTGCGGCGATCCGCTCGCTACCGTGTTGGGCGTCGTGTGCAGGCAACACCGCCTGCGACGCGGGAGCTCGGAGCACCGGGCTGAGAGGACGCTGACCGGTCCGTCGACGGACGGACCGACGGCTGCGTCGACCGCAGGAACCTGACCGGGTAATGCCGGCGTAGGGAGTAGAGGTCTGATGACCACGTTCGAAGCACAGCCGCAGTCTGCCCAGGGCGCCCCCAGCAGCGAGCGCACCGGCTACCCGACCCCGGCCTGGCGCAAGGCCCACCGCGAGGGGTCGCGCCCGGACCTGCGGGTCCCGTACCGCGAGGTGCTGCTCACCAACGGCCGGACCGTCCCGCTGTACGACACCTCCGGCCCGTACACCGACCCGTCCTACGAACCCGACGTGCGGCGCGGCCTGCCCGCGCTGCGGGACGCCTGGATCCGCCAGCGCGGCGACGTCGAGGAGTACGACGGCCGCGAGCCGCGCCCCGAGGACGACGGGATCAGGCACACCTCGCCGCGCGGCGGCGACCTGCGCAACCTGGACGCCGTCTTCCCCGGCCGCCCGCGCCGCCCGCTGCGCGCCCGCGGCGGTGCGGCCGTCACCCAACTCGCGTACGCCAAGCGGGGCGTGGTGACGCCGGAGATGGAGTTCGTGGCGCTACGCGAGGGCCTCGCGCCGGAGTTCGTGCGCGCCGAGGTGGCCCGTGGCCGGGCCGTCATCCCGGTCAACGTGAACCACCCGGAGGTGGAGCCGGCGATCATCGGCACCAACTTCCTGGTGAAGATCAACGCCAACATCGGCAACTCCGCGGTCACCTCCTCGATCGAGGAGGAGGTGGAGAAGATGACCTGGGCCACCCGCTGGGGCGCCGACACCGTCATGGACCTCTCCACCGGCCGCAACATCCACACCACCCGCGAGTGGATCCTGCGCAACTCGCCCGTGCCGATCGGCACCGTGCCGCTCTACCAGGCCCTGGAGAAGGTGGACGGCAAGGCCGAGGAGCTGAGCTGGGAGGTCTACCGGGACACCGTCGTCGAGCAGTGCGAGCAGGGCGTGGACTACATGACCGTCCACGCCGGCGTGCTGCTGCGCTACGTCCCGCTCACCGCGCGCCGCAAGACCGGCATCGTCTCGCGCGGCGGCTCGATCATGGCGGCCTGGTGCCTGGCGCACCACCGGGAGAACTTCCTCTACACCAACTTCGAGGAGCTCTGCGACATCCTCGCCTCCTACGACGTCACCTTCTCGCTCGGCGACGGGCTGCGTCCGGGCTCGATCGCGGACGCCAACGACGAGGCGCAGTTCGCCGAGCTGAAGACCCTCGGCGAGCTCGGCCGGATCGCCCGCGAGCGGGACGTCCAGGTGATGATCGAAGGCCCGGGCCACGTCCCGATGCACAAGATCAAGGAGAACATGGATCTCCAGAAGGAGATCTGCGACGAGGCGCCGTTCTACACCCTCGGCCCGCTGACCACGGACGTCGCCCCCGGCTACGACCACATCACCTCGGGCATCGGCGCCGCGATGATCGCCTGGTGGGGCACCGCGATGCTCTGCTACGTCACCCCCAAGGAGCACCTGGGCCTGCCCAACCGGGACGACGTCAAGACCGGCGTGATCACCTACAAGATCGCCGCCCACGCCGCCGACCTGGCCAAGGGCCACCCCGGCGCCCAGGCCTGGGACGACGCGCTCTCCGACGCCCGCTTCGAGTTCCGCTGGGAGGACCAGTTCAACCTGGCCCTCGACCCGGAGACCGCCCGGGACTTCCACGACGAGACCCTCCCCGCCGAGCCCGCCAAGACCGCCCACTTCTGTTCGATGTGCGGTCCGAAGTTCTGCTCGATGAAGATCTCCCAGAAGATCCGGGACGAGCACGGCGACGGCTCCACGGCCGTGGACAGCGAGTTCGACGCCGAGGCGCTGGCCGGCATGGCCGAGAAGTCCGCCGAGTTCGCCGCCCGGGGCCACCGGGTCTACCTGCCGCCGACCGACTGACACGCGCTGAGCGCCGCCCCGAGGTCGATTCCCGTTCCGGGGCGGTGCTCAGCCGTCGGGTCATCGTGCCGTGGTCGAGACGGGTGCCGGTCCGGGCGCGGTCGGGGAAGCGGCCTCCAGCGTGCGGCGGATCACCGCCGAGCCGTGCTCGGCGAACTCGGCGATCGGCGCGGCCAGGTCGTCGGGCAGGACGTCGGTGTGCCACACGAACCTCGTCCGGCCGCCGGCCTCCGGAAGGGCCTGCATGGACGCGTGGTGGTGGGACGGGTGGAGACTGCCGCCGACGACCGTGTAGGCGACCCGCCTCGCCTCGTGGTCGAGGTCGACGAGCCGTTCGAGCACGATGGTGCCGTCGGCGAAGGTGACGGTGCGGGTGTCCGCGCTCAGGAGGGTGTCGGTGACGAACCCGGGCGCCAGCCGCCGGTGCACCGCGCCGTAGTCGCTGAGCACCGACCACACCGCCTCGGGCCGGGCGTCGATGACGAGTTCCCGGTGGATCGAGGCCATGGCGGTCGACTCCCCGTCAGGCCGGAGCGATGCAGAACAGGTGGCCCTCGGGGTCGGCGAGTACGGTCCAATCGCCTTCTCCGGGCTGGAACTCCGGCTTGCTCGCCCCCGCCGCGAGCAGTTCCTCCACCGCGGCCCCGGGATCGGCGACCGTGAAGTCGAGGTGGGCGTGCTTCGCGTCGTCGGGCCAGCCGGGTCCCCGGTAGCCGCTGACCCGCTGGAAGGCCAACCCGATCGGCCCCCGGCCGAGTCGGACGAAGTCGTCGTCGGCCTGCTCGACGTCCCAGCCGGTGATCGTGCGGTAGAACTCGGCGAGTGCCCGGGGGTCGGCGCAGTCGATGGTGATCGCGGTGAGCTCCGCGTGGACGGCCATGGATGGCTCCCTTCGTGTCATCAGGTGCGTCCCAGCATCCGGGGCGACGGCACCGGAGGTCTTGAAGATCCTTGCGGGCCGTTCTGTCGTACCCGGCGGGTACCGTTCGCGGCGTGCTGTCCGCATCGACCCTCGCCGCCCGGCCGGAGTTCACCGTGACCGTGGTGGGGTGCCGCTCCGACCACACCCGGTGGTCGCGGCCGGAGACCCGCGACGGCCACCGCCTGGTGCTGGTGCGACGCGGCAGGTTCCGGCGGTCGGCCGACGGCACCGACGCCGATCTGGACCGGACCACGGCCTACTTGGGCGCGCCCGGGGAGGAGGAGCGCTTCGCGCACCCGGCCGGCGGTGACGTCTGTACGTCGGTCGGCTTCGAGCCCTCCCTCCTCGGGCACCCGCCCGCCGCGGGGAGCGTGTACGTGGACGCGCGCGTCGATCTCGCCCACCGTCGGCTGGTCGCCGCCGCGGGCACCGGCGACATCGACTACGCGCTGGCGGAGGAACTGCTCCGCCTCGTGGTGGCCGCGGCCGGTGAGCCGGCCGTCCGCTCCCGGCCGGCCGACCGGGCACTGGCCGCCACGGCGCGGGAGGCGATCATTGAGGAGGCCCCCGAGGCCGGAGGGCTCTGCGCCCTGGCCGCGCTGCTGGGAGTGTCGCCCTACCGGCTGAGCCGGGTGTTCTCACTGGAGACGGGGGTCTCGCTGACCCGCTACCGCAACCGTGTGCGCGTCGCCCGGGCCATGGACCGGATCGCCGAGGGCGCGCCCGGTCTCGCCGACCTGGCGGCCCAGCTCGGCTTCGCCGACCAGGCGCACCTGACCCGCACCGTCCGCGAGCACGTGGGGCACACGCCCACGGCACTGCGGCGGCTGCTCGCTCCGGTCGGCGCCCGCCATGGATGAAGGTCTCCGCAGGGTCTGCCGGGTCGGCCGGGTCCGCCGGGTTCGCCGCCCCGGGGTGATCGGGGTGGCGAACGCGGCCGTTCCCGGTTACTCGCCGGTGCCGCCGAAGACCATGCGGTGTCCGCGCGCGGTGTCCATGTACTCGCGGACACGGTGGATCAGCCCGTCGCGGAGTTCGAAGACGAGGCAGTAGTCGTTGGCGTAGTGGTTGCCGTTGGCGAGCGTCGCGGTCATGGTCTCCTCGACGACGACGCGGTCGCCGTCGGCGTGGATCCCGCGGAACGTGACGTCGACGTCCCGGGCGAACAACCGGCCGAAGTCCTCGGCGAGGAACCGGGTGATCGCCTCCCTGCCGATCATGTGGCTGGGGCGGTCCAGTGCGACGGCCGTCGCGTTCCCGGGCGGTGCCAGCCACTCGGCGTCCTCGGTGAGGACGGCGGAGATCAGGTCCGCGTCGTGGCTGGCGAACGCCTTCCAGGCGTTCAGGATGATGTCGCGGCTGCGTGGTGACATGGCGGCGAGGCTAGGCGCCCGGCGGTCCCCGGCACCGGCGGATTTCGGACGGTGTCACCCAGGGCCGGGCCGGGCTGCCGCCAGTGCCGGGGTGCCGGGGTGCCGGGTGCCGGAAAAAGTCTCGCGGGGAGCGATGAGTTTTCGGGACGGCCGGGGTCTACCCCTGTGCAAGCGATCACGCGACCACCGAGGAGACACCGAGATGACCGAGAACCTGGGCGAGCTGACCATCACCCGTGAGCTGCCGGGTGCTCCGGCGGACGCGTTCGAGGCGTACTTCGAGCCGGAGCGTTTCGTCCGGTTCTGGGGCCCGGTGGGCACCCACGTGCCGCTGGAGAGCGTGACGATCGAGGCGAAGGAGGGCGGGCGCTACGACAGCACGATGGTGATCGACGCGACCGGCGAGGAGTACCCGCTGAAGGCCGAGATCGTCGAGTTCCGGGCCGGCGAGTCGTTCACGATGGTGGAGGAGGGCTCGGGCATGCGGTCCACCCTCACCTTCACCGGACTGGCTGAGGGCGGCACCCGGGTGGTGCTGCACCAGACCGGGGTGCCGGAGATGTTCTGCGGCCCGGAGGCCGAGGCGGGGCTCAACTCCAGCTTCGACCGGTTGGTCGAGCACCTCGCCGGCCTGGCCTGACCGGACGGCCCTGACCCGGACGGCACGGTGCCGCCCCCCGCCCCGGGGCGGCACCTCTCAGCCCTCGGCGTCCTGCGGGTACCAGCGGAGCTCGACCGTGTTGCCGTCAGGGTCCCGGACGTAGACGGAGGTTGCGGTGCCGCGGGCGCCGTAGCGGGGGACGGGGCCTTCGAGGACGGTGAAGGTGCCCGCGTCGATGACCTCCTGCCAGTCGAGGGGCTCGACGGTGAGGCAGATGTGGTCGACGTTGGACTCGTGCCGGGGCCCGTGGACCAGGTCGATGACGGTCTCGGCGGTGACCCGGACGGAGGGGAAGGACACCCGGCCGGCCCGCCACTCGTCGACCCGTACCGGGGCCAGGCCGAGCAGGCCCGAGTAGAAGGCCAGCGAACGTTCGACGTCCGCGACGTTGAGGACCAGGTGGTCGAAGGCTACGACGCGCATGGGGACGGGCTCCGTTCGGGTGCGGCTGCCGGGGTCGGGTGCCGGCCGGGGGACGGTTTCCACCATGCTCCTGCCCGGCCCCGCGATCAACGCCGTACCGCCGTACCGCCGTACCGCCGTACCGCCGTTGGTCCGGGGCTCCGGCGATCGAGGGGCGCGGCCGGCCGACCCGGCCGTGACCGGGGAAAACCCCTGGCGGACGACCGCGCTCCGGATACAGACTGCCCCGCATGACGGAGTGGGGGGACGGAGCGGCCGGGCCGCCCGAATGGTGCGTGGTGGCCAACGTCGCCGCCACGACCACGCACGGCCCGGACGGCACGGAGACGCGGTCCGGGCTCAGGCACTTCGCGCCGGGTGCGCGGCTCTGGGTGTCGCCGCCCCGGTACCCGGGCGAGGACGTACACGTGCACGTCGTCGGGCTGCACCGCGGTGGCGGGCGGCGGCACATCAGCATCGTCATCCGTCGGCGCCACCTGGAGAACTTCCGGGTCAGGAGCCTGCACGACCCAGGGGTGGCGCGTGCCAGGTGGCGCAGCCCGTACTGGACCCTCGACCGGGTGTGGTGCTGCCCCGCGCTGGCCCGGCCCTGGGCGGAGCGCTGGAACGCGGTGGCCGCAGGGCTGCCGGCCGGGGAGTACCCGCCGTGGCCGAGCCGCTTCGGGGACGGGCCGTTCGCGGAGCCCTGCCCGCACGGGCCCTCCGCCTAGCCTCGCCCGCACGATCCCCTGTCCGCACGATTCGCACAGTCCCCACGGTCCGCACGATTCGCACGGTCCCACTGTCCGCGCGTCGAGCCCTCGCCGGACGGCGGCGCCGGGGCCCGCCGGGCCGGGCAGCCCGGCCTCAGGAGATCGCGCGCAGCCGAGGGGCCGCCGGGGCGAGCAGCCGGTCGAGGTGGGCGGCGGTCTCGTCGTCGGCGGGCAGCAGCACGAGCAGCTGCTGCGAGTCGTCCGTGAGGTCCAGGGTCTCGCGCAGCAGCCGGAGTTCGACACCGTCCGGGTGGCGGAGGCGGAGCGGGCCGCGGCGGGGGACCAGGTGGTTGCCCAGGCGGCGGGTGAACTCGGGGCCGGCGATCGGGGCGAGTTCGGTGCTGAGCCACTCGGCGGACTCGACCGAGGGGCCGAGCCAGATGTCGAAGGCCTGCTCGTCGGCGACGTCGTCCCAGTCGGCGAACAGCGCGCGGGCACGCGGGTCGGTGAAGACGTAGCGGGTGAGGTTCGGCGCCGGGGTGTCGAGCAGCCCGGCCGCGCCGAGGACGGTCGCGTAGCCGCTGGTGTGGGCGAGGATGTCGCCGAGGCGGTTGACGACGGCGGCGGTGCCCGGTTCGAGCAGGCGCAGCGTCGCGCGGACGGTGGGCCGCAGTTCGCGCGAGGCGGGGACGGGCCGGGCGTGGCTGGGGCAGCCGCCGCCGGTGATCTTGGTGAGGTAGCGCAGGTGGTTGCGCTCGGCGGGGTCGAGGCTGAGGGCGTCGGCGAGCGCGTTGACCACGGCGGTGGAGGGGTTGCGGTCGCGGCCCTGCTCCAGCCGGGTCAGGTACTCGACGCTGATGCCGGCCCGGACCGCCAGGTCGGAGCGGCGGAGGCCGGGTGAACGGCGGCGCCCGTGGTCGGGCAGTCCCAGCGTCTCCGGCTGGATGCTGTCGCGCTTCGCGCGGATGAAGTCCCCCAGTGGTGTGCCCATATGAGGAGCGTACGACCGTGGGAGGCGCCGAGGGTGGCCCTGTGGGGGCCAGCCTCGGCACGGCCTGGTTACCGCCGGGGCGCGGACGGAGAGTGATGGCCATGGAGACGAACAAGCACAAGCTGGTGATCATCCTCGGTAGCGTCCGGGAGGGCCGCTTCGGCCCGGTGGTGTCCTCGTGGGTGGCCGAGCAGGCCGCTGCGCACGGCGGTTTCGAGGTCGAGGTGGTGGACCTCGCCGAGGTCGAACTGCCCCTCGAACTCCCGGACGTGTCACCGAAGTTCGCGGGAGACGGCTACCCGCGTCCGGCCGGGATGGCGAAGCTGACCGAGGCCCTGGAGGGCGCCGACGCCTTCGTCGTCGTCACGCCGGAGTACAACCACAGCTACCCGGCCTCGCTGAAGGCCGCGATCGACTGGCACTTCACCCAGTGGACGGCCAAGCCGGTGGCCTTCGTCAGCTACGGCGGCGCGGCCGGCGGCCGGCACGCGGTGCTGCACCTGGAGAACGTGCTGACCGAGCTGCACGCGGTGACCATCCGGGACGGCCTGGCCTTCCCGAACTACTTCACCACCTGGGCGGACGGCCGCCCGAACGACCCGCAGGCGCGCGGCTACGCCAAGGTCCTGTTCGACCAACTGTCCTGGTGGGCGGGCGCGTTGAAGAACGCGCGGGCCGCCGCGCCGTACCCGGCCTGACGGAAGGGGAAGGGCGTGGAGTACCTGAAGCTGCCCGGCACCGACCTGGAGGTCAGCCGGATCGCGCTCGGCTGCATGGGCTTCGGTGGCGGCGGTCACGGTCACAACCCGTGGGCGCTGGACGAGGAGGCCGCCGCGCCGGTCTTCCGGCGGGCCGTCGAGCTCGGCATCACCTTCTGGGACACCGCCAACGTGTACGGCGCCGGCGCCTCGGAGGAGCTGGTCGGCCGGGCGGTGCGGCGCTACGCCCGGCGCGAGGACGTCGTGCTGGCGACCAAGGCGGGACTGCCGATGCACGACGGCCCGGGCGGCTCGGGCCTGTCCCGACGGGCGGTCCTGGAGCAGGTGGACGGCTCGCTGGCCCGGCTCGGCGCGGACCACATCGACCTCTTCCAGCTGCACCGCTTCGACCCGGCGACGCCGGTCGAGGAGACGGTGGCGGCCCTGCGCGAGGTGGTCGGGGCGGGCAAGGTCCGGTACGTCGGGGTGTCCTCGATGTGGGCCTGGCGGTTCGCGAAGCTGCGGCACGCGGCGGCGCTGGCGGGCGGTCCGCAGTTCGTGTCGATGCAGCACCAGTACAGCCTGGTGCAGCGGGAGGAGGAGCGGGAGATGTTCCCGTTCCTCGCCGACCAGGGCGTGGCGAGCCTGGTGTGGTGCCCGCTGGCCTCGGGGCGGCTGGCCTGGCCGTACGGGCAGGGCACCGCCCGCTCGGCCGGGGACCCGGTCGCCGGCCGGTTCTTCGCGGACGTCGACCGGCCCGTCGTGGACGCCGTCCAGCGCGTCGCCGAGGCCCGGGGCGTCCCGATGGCGCGGGTCGCGCTCGCCTGGGTGCTGCGCAACCCGGTGGTCGCCGCCCCGATCGTCGGCGCCACCCGTCCGGGCCACCTGGACGACGCGGCGGCGGCCCTCGGCCTCGACCTGACCGACGCCGAGGCGGCGGCGCTGGAGGCCACGTACACGCCCCGGCTGCCGACCGGGTTCTGAACGCGCGACCGGCCCAAGTCGCCGTGCGTGGAGGGGAGTCGTGCACGGCGAGGGGCGGCGCGCCTCCTGCGGTCTAGCCGACCTCGTCGGGGCCGGTGAAGTCGGGTGGGGTGTAGCCGGGGCCGGTGAAGTCGGGCGGGGTGGAGGCCGGGCGGGTGCGGCCGTCCGGGTCGGTCACGCCCCCCGGGCCCGGGCTGGTGAAGTCGGGCGAGGCGTACCCGGGGCCGGCGTAGCCGGGTGGGGTGAAGGCCGGGCGGCGGGGGCGGCCGTCGGGGCCGGTCACGCCCTCCGGGCCCGGGCTGGTGAAGTCGGGCGAGCTGTAGCCCGGTGGGCGGCGGGTGCGGCCGTCCGAATCCGTCACGCCTTCGGGGCCGGGGCTGGTGAAGGCCGGGGAGGCGTGGCCGGGCCCGGTGAAGTCGGGCCGGGTGAAGGCGGGTGGGCGGGGCGCGTGGCCGTCCGGGCCGCGGCTGGTGAACGCCGGGGAGGCGTAGCCGGGGCCGCTGAAGTCAGGGCTGCTGAAGTCGGGGCTGGTGAAGTCGGGGCGGCTGAAGTCGGGACTGCCGACGTCGGGCCGTTCCGCGCCCCCGCCGCCCGGCACCGGCGGCAGCGCGTCGAGCAGGTACGGGACGAGCCCGCGTTCGCGCAGCGCGGTGCGCCATGCGCGGTGGGCGTCGCCGAGTTCGGCGGCGAGCTCCGGGGCGGTGCCCGCAGGGGCGGTGGCGGCGCCGTGGCGTAAGGCGGTGAGCAGCAGCCCGACGATGCCGATGGCCATCGCGGCGACCCCGGCGGCGAGCGCGACCCATCCGGCCGTGACCAGGGAGCCGGCGAGGGCGAGGTCCGGGCTGGTGGCGCGCAGCAGGTACCCGACCAGCAGCAGGCACAGCGCGGCGGCCCAGGCCAGGATCGGGGTGAGCACGGTGAGCGCCGGGAACAGCCCGCCGCCGGAGCGCAGCTGGGTGAACACGCCGGGGGCGGCCGGCTCGGTGCCCGAGGCGGGCGGTGTGCTGTGCAGGCTCGCGCGCAGCCGGGTGAAGCGCGCGTACTCGGTGCCGGCCGCGGCGTTGACGTGGTCGGCTTCGCGCAGTGCGCGCAGGCGCAGTTGGTCGGTGGCGAGCGCACCGGGCGTGCGCAGGGCGGCGAGGACGGTGCGGTCGCGCAGGGCTTCGGTGAGGAGGCGCTCGTACTCCGCGCGGTCCTCGGCGAGCAGTGGCGGGGGGTTGGACATGGGGACCCCGTTCGTGCGGACCCCGGTTCGCTCCGCCCCGGGGGCGCGCGGCCCTCGGGACGACGAAACGGGCGCGGAAGCGGGCCGCCGGACGGGCGGCCGGGTGTGGTGTGCCTCATGGTAGGGGCGGGCCCGGCAGGGCTGACAAGTCGGTTTCCGGAACTTCGCGCCCCCGGGTGCGCGCGTGCGACGGGCCGGGCGCCGGGAACAACTGTTCGATGGAGGTGGCCGGTTGACGACCGGTCGGCGCGCCGTCGAGGCCACGGCCCGGTGTCCCCGGCGGACGGCTGCCCGGGTCGCTCCCGGCGGACGGCTGCGCGACGCCTCGGCGGACCACCGCCCGGCGTCCCGGTGGACGACCACCCGGCGACCCCGGCGGACGACCGCCCGGCGACCCCGGCGGACGACTGCCCGGCGTCCCGGCGGACGACCACCCGGCGCCTCAGTCGATGGGCAGCCGGGCGACCAGCAGCCGCCCCTCCATGGTGACCCCGCCGTCCATCGCCACCGCGAGGTCGTCCGCGTACACGTACGGCCCGGCGATCTGCGGCGGCTGCCCGTCGTCGTTGTGCACCGCGCCGGTGAGGTACGGGATCGGGCTGTGCCCGTGCACGATCCGGTGGCCGCCGTAGGTGTCCAGCAGCTCGTGGACGGCCGTCGGCCCGGCGTCGCCGCGGAAGGCGAAGCGCTTGGTGAAGCGGCGGAAGCAGTCCCACCACTCGTCCACCCCGCCGTCGGCGAGCAGGCCGTGCACGGCGTCGTTGACGTCGGGGATGGACTCGCCGTACTCCAGGTACGCGGTGGTGTCGGAGTGCAGCAGCAGGTGGCCGTCCTCCAGCGCGATGGCGGGGAGGCGGGAGAGCCAGCTGATGTGGTGCGCCTCCAGGCGGTCCAGGTCGTTCTGCTGGCCGCCGTTGAGCCGCCAGGCGGCCAGGAAGGAGGCGGTGCCGGCGGTGGACTGGACGGGCTCGTCGCCGTACCGGGCGGCGCCGAGGAAGAGCAGTTCGTGGTTGCCCATCAGGGCGCGGCAGTAGCCGCCGGCGGCGGCGGCCTCGGCGGCCAGCTGCATGACCAGGTCGATGACGCCGATGCCGTCGGGGCCCCGGTCGGTGAAGTCGCCGAGGAACCAGATCCGGGCGCGGCCGGCCGACCAGTGGCCGTCGTCGTCGATCAGGCCCTGGTGGCGCAGTTCGGCGCGCAGCTCCTCCAGGTAGCCGTGCACGTCGCCGACGACGTAGACCGGGCCGGGCGGCTCACCGGGGCCGGGGGCCGGGTACGGGTAGGTCGGTGCGGCGGGGTCGGGCAGCGGCGGGCCGAGCTCGATGGTCGGCGGGTCGTCGCGGCCGTCGAGCTGGAGCGCGGGGGAGGGCTGGTCGGGCAGGGTGGGCTCGTAGCCGCCCTGGTCCTGGTGGTCGTAGCCACCCTGGTCCTGGCGGTCGTACCCGCCCTGGTCCCGGCCGACGTACCCGCCCTGCTCCTGGCTCTCGTAGCCGCCCTGGTCCTGGTAGCCGGGGGCCGCCTCGTACCCGGTGCCGTCCTCGTAGCCGCCCTGCCCCGGATGCGAGAAGACCGGGGTCTGGTCCAGGCCGATCCCCTGGGCGTGCACGGTGTGGCCCTGGCGGTCGGGGGACCAGTGCTGCTCCAGGTAGCGGGCTCCGCCGTAGCCGCTGTACGTCTCCCCGTCGTAGGCGGCCTCGCCGTCGTAGGAGGGGGCGGCGTAGCCCGGGGCGGGGTCGGGTTCGTAATAGGTGCCGTACGGCAGCACGTCGAGGTCCGGCTGGTGGCGGGGGCCCGGGTGGGGGTGCTCGGGCCCGGGGAAGCGGTCCTCGGGTGTCATTCGCCCATCATAGGAAGACCACTCTCCCGGCGTCGTCACCTGGTGGGTATCCAATCCTCCGGAGCGTCAGCCGGGCGGTACCACAAGGTCCGTTTTGTCCCGGCTCGTACGGTCTCGTCAGCTCTGGCCGCATGTGCCGAGGGCTCGGCGCGCCCCCGGCCCGCTCTCGCTCGGCCGGGCACCCGCTGGGCCCCCGGCCCCCGTCCACCGGCCCCTCGGCCCGGTTCGACGGGCCGGCCCGGGGGCGGTCCCGGGTGGGCCGGCACGGCGGTCTAGACCTCGCCCGGAGGGCGGGGCGGGCTGACGGTGGTGCGCGGACTCCGGCGCTGGGAGGACGCGCGGACGATCAGTTCGGTCGGCATCAGGGTGCCCGGCGGCGGGCCGGTGCCGGCGGTGCGGAACCTCGGCGGGAAGAGCCGGGCGATGTCGACGCCCGTCCCGGAGTCCACGCCCTCGATCGCGTCGATCAGCAGGTTGACCACCGTGGTTCCGATCTTGCGCGGCTTGAGCGAGAGGGTGGTGATCGGCGGCTCGGTGGCCGCGTAGACGTCGCTCTCGCTGCAACAGACCAGCAGCAGGTCGTCCGGCACCCGTAGGCCGTAGCGGCGGGCGGCGGCCAGCAGGTCGGTGCCGTTGGGGTCGAACAACCCGTAGACGGCGTCCGGCCGGTCGGGGCGGGCGAGCAGCCGGTCGGCGGCGACGGCACCGGCCGCCGGGTCGTGCGCCGGGTAGGTCTCGTACACCGGCTCCTGGCCGACCTTGCCGCACCAGCCGAGGTAGGCCTCGGTGGAGAGCCGGGTGTAGGTGTCGGTGCTGGTGCCGGTGAGCAGGCCGATCCGGCGGGCGCCGGCCTCGGAGAGGTGGTCGAGGATGCCGAGCACGGCGGCCTCGTGGTCGTTGTCGACCCAGGCGGTGACCGGGCAGTTGCCGGGCTTGCCGTCGCTGACCACCGGGACGCCGGACCGGTACAGCTCGCTCACCAGCGGGTCCTGGTCGGGCGGGTCGATCACCACGGTGCCGTCCAGGGCGATGTTGCCCCAGACGTCGTGGCGGGAGGAGGCGGGCAGCACCACCAGCGCGTAGCCGCGGCCCAGGGCGGCGCTGGTGGCGGCCCGGGCCATCTCGGCGAAGTACGCGAACTCGGTGAAGGTGAACGGCTCTTCACCGTAGGTCGTGACGGTCAGCCCGATCAGGCCGGACCGTCCGGTGCGCAGGGTGCGGGCGGCCGCGGAGGGGCGGTAGCCGAGTCGCTCGGCTACCTCGCGCACCCGGCTGCGGGTCTCGTCGGGCAGGCGGCCCTTTCCGTTCAGCGCATCGGAGACCGTGGTGATCGACACTCCGGCGGCTGCTGCCACATCCCGGATGCCGGCCCGCTCCAAACGCCGTGAGGTGGTGGGACGCCGACCGCTCTGGTTGGCTGCTGCTGTCATGGCGGACCGATCGTATGGCTCCTGACAAGGGTCTGTGACCGGCGCATCGGGAGCCCGTGGAGATACGTTTCTCCAAGAGTGAGCCGGGGTGCGCCCCTTCGATACCCGCCTGAAACCGGGCCTCTTACCTCTGACATGTGCCAAAGGAACCAGGCAGAATGGCTGATCCGCGCCTGTAACCCGACCGGGCATCTCACTCCTACGGGTGAGGGGCGATCGGTATCGTGCAAGGCACCCGACCGGGGTGGTCCGGGCGCGTCCCCAGGTCCCGGGCACGGCGGCGAACCCGGCCGTGACGGGTGAGCGCGACGGAGCGCGCACCGGAGAGTTCAGCGACAGGAAACGGAGTACGACCGTGAGCAGTACGTCAGCTCAGGGCCCGCGGCTGCGGCCGACCCTCGACGGCATCCCCACGTACAAGCCCGGCAAGCCGGCCGGCGCCGACGCCTACAAGCTGTCCTCGAACGAGAACCCGTACGAGCCGCTGCCCGGCGTCCTGGAGTCGGCGGTCGCGGCGGCCGGCTCGTTCAACCGCTACCCCGACATGGGCGCCACCGAGCTGACCTCGGTGCTGGCCGAGCGCTTCGGGGTGCCCGCCGAGCACGTCGCCCTCGGCACCGGCTCGGTCGGCGTCGCCCAGTCGCTGCTCCTCGCCACGGCCGGCCCGGGCGACGAGGTGGTCTTCGCCTGGCGCTCGTTCGAGGCCTACCCGATCATCACCCAGGTCGCCGGCGCCACGCCCGTCCCGGTGCCGCTCAAGCCGAACGGCGACCACGACCTGGACGCGATGCTCGCGGCGATCACCCCGAACACCCGGCTGGTCTTCGTCTGCAACCCCAACAACCCCACCGGCAACGTGATCCACCGCGCCGAGCTGGAGGGCTTCCTGGACGCCGTCCCGAGCGACGTCCTGGTCGTCGTGGACGAGGCCTACATCGAGTTCATCCGCGACCCCGAGGTGCCCAACGGCATCGACCTCTACCGGGACCGCCCGAACGTCTGCGTGCTGCGCACCTTCTCCAAGGCGTACGGCCTGGCGGGCCTGCGGGTCGGCTTCGCGATCGCGCACGAGCCGGTGGCGACCGCGCTGCGCAAGACCGCCGTCCCGTTCGGCGTGAGCCAGCTCGCCCAGAACGCCGCCGTCGCCTCGCTGCGCGCCGAGGAGGCGCTGCTGGTGCGGGTCGAGGCGCTGGTCGAGGAGCGCGCCCGGGTGGTGGCCGGGCTGCGCGCCCAGGGCTGGGAGATCCCGGACTCGCAGGCCAACTTCGTCTGGCTCTGGCTGGGCGAGCGCTCGCAGGAGTTCGCCGCCGCGTGCGCCGAGGCCGGTGTGATCGTGCGGCCGTTCCCGGAGGGCGTGCGGGTGTCGATCGGGGAGGCCGAGGGCAACTCGATCTTCCTCTCGGTGGCGGAGGCCTTCCGCAAGTCGCTCTGACCTCCTGCTGCTGATCGGCTCTTGACAGCGGCTGGCGGCCTCGGCCGTCGACCTCGCTGTTGGCACCGGCTGTCGATCGCAGGGGCGCGCCGGCTCTTCGGTGCGCCCCTGCGGCGTTTTCCGCGGCTCCGCGGTGGGCCCCGGCGGTGGTCTCACGTGGCACTGCGGGCTCCGCGGTGGGCTCCGGCGGTGGTCTCCGTCGCTCCGCGGGCTCCGCGGTGCCCCGTGCTGCTCGGTGGGCCTCCTCCCGGATGCCTGGAGGTCGCTGGGAGCCCGCTGGGAGTTCGGCCAACGAAGCGCCACGAAGCGGCCAAGGCGCCGACGGAGGGTGGGCCATCCGTCCGGAACGCCCGTATTCGACCGGTCAGTCTTCTCCCAGCCCACGCCCAGGGCCACGCAAGAGCTCCCCGGGAAGCTGTCCGGCATGAAGGTGCTCCCACGGCGGCGAGGCGCCGTCCTCGTCAACTCCGCGCTCGGCGTGGCCCTGCTGGGCGGTGCCGCCCTGGTGTACGCGACGGTCAGCGGCAGCTCCGGCCCCGCTTCCGCCAAGCCCGCGGCCCGTACCGCGACGGTCTCCAAGGGCACGGTCCTGGCCACCGTGTCCGGAACCGGCACTCTGGTCTCACCGACCGACGCGGCCCAGGACTTCACCACCGGCGGCCGGCTCACCGAGGTCAAGGTCGCGGTCGGGGACGCCGTGAAGAAGGGACAGGTGCTCGCCACCGTCGACACCACGGCGGCCCAGCAGCAGGTGGACGCGGCCCAGGCCGCCCTCACCACCGCCCAGGCCAACCTCACCAAGGCCCAGGCCGGGGTCACCACCACGACCACCGAACCGCTGCCGGCCTCCGGCGCCACCCCCGCCGCCGGCTCCGCCTCCGCCTCCGCCGGCGGCAGCGGCAGCGGCAGCGGTGCCGGTGGCGGTCGCGGGGCGGGCGGGAGCAGTACGCCCGCCCCGCAGACCACCACCATCACCACCACCAAGGTCGACGACGCGGCCGTGGCCCAGGCCCAGCAGCAGGTCAGCACCGCGCGGACCAACCTCGCCAACGCCCAGGCGGCGCTGGCCGGGACGACCCTGACCGCCTCGGTGGACGGCACCGTCGCCTCGATCGCCGGCAAGGTGGGCGACACCGTCGGGGCGACCGCCTCCGGCTCCTCCTCGTCCACCAAGTCGACCGGCACCAGCGCGGGTTCCACCTCCGCCCCGAGCGGCTTCATCGTGCTCACCAACCCGACCGGGATGCAGGTCACCGCGAACTTCTCCGAACTCGACTCGCTCAAGCTGAAGAAGGGCGAGGCGGCCACCGTCACCCTGAACGCCCAGTCCGACACCAAGCTCAACGCGACCGTCCTGTCGGTCAGTTCGCTGCCCAGCAGCAGCGGATCCGGCGGCGCGGCCGGCTCCGCCGCCGTCCAGTACGCGGCCACGCTGCAACTGAACGGCGACACCAGCACGCTGCGCACCGGCCTCAGCGCCACCGTCCAGGTGATCACCGGCGAGGCCGACAACGCGCTCTCGCTGCCCACCTCCGCGCTCTCCGGCACGGGTGCGAGCCGCACCGCGACGCTGGTGGGGCCGGACGGCGCCTCCGAGCGGGTCACCGTCGAGGTCGGCGTCGAGGGCGACAGCACGGTGCAGGTGGTGTCCGGACTGAAGGAGGGCGACAAGGTCGAACTCCCCACCACCAGCGGCGGCAACGGCTTCCCGAACGCCTCCTTCCCGGGCCTCAACCGGGGCGGCGGGGGCGCCGGAGTCTTCCCGGGCGGTGGCAGTGGCAGTGGCGGTGGCGGCGGCAACGCCGGTGCCGGCGGGGCCGGGGCCGGCCGGGGCGGCAGGGGCTGAGAACAGTCATGCGTCACGTCATCGACAACCGCGTCCCCGCGCGGCCCGTCCCGGTGATCCGGACCCGCCGCCTCACCAAGTCGTACGGGCACGGCGACGCCACCGTGCACGCCCTGCGCGGCCCGTCCGACCCGCACAGCGGCGAGCCGAGGGGCGTCGACCTGGACATCGAACAGGGCGACTACGTCGCCGTGATGGGCAGCTCCGGCTCCGGCAAGTCCACCCTGATGAACATCCTCGGCTGCCTGGACGTCCCGACCTCCGGCCGCTACCTGCTGGACGGCACCGACGTCGGCCACCTGGACGAGCAGCAGCTCGCGCTGGTGCGCAACCGCAAGATCGGCTTCGTCTTCCAGTCCTTCAACCTGGTGCCCCGCACCACCGCCCTCGCCCAGGTCGAGCTGCCGCTCGCCTACGCGGGCGTCCGGACCGCCGAACGGCGCCGCCGGGCGATGGCCGCGCTGTCGCTCGTCGGGCTGGGCGAACGGGCCGGCCACAAGCCCAACGAACTCTCCGGCGGCCAGCAGCAGCGCGTGGCGGTGGCCCGGGCCCTGGTGACGGCGCCCGCGATGCTGCTCGCGGACGAGCCGACCGGCAACCTCGACAGCCGGTCGACGGAGGAGGTGCTGGCCCTGATCGACGGGCTCAACGCCACCGGCCGCACCGTCGTGCTGATCACCCACGAGGACGAGGTCGCCCGGCACGCCAAGCGGGTGCTGCGCCTGGTCGACGGGCAGGTCGTGGGCGACCTCCGGCAGGCGCCGGTGGAGGGCCCGCCACCCCTCCTCCACGAGGCGGGGGTGCCGGCGTGATCCTCTGGCAGACGCTCCGCTTCGCGGTCGGCGGCCTGGCCGCCAACAAGGTGCGCTCGGCGCTCACCATGCTCGGGGTGCTGATCGGCGTGGCCTCGGTGATCCTGCTGCTGGCGGTCGGCAACGGCTCGTCGGTCGCGGTCAAGGAGTCGATCACCTCGCTCGGCACCAACTCGCTGACGGTCAGCTCCGGTTCGGCGAGCGGCGGCTCCCGCGCCACCTCCTCGGTGAAGAAGCTCACGGTGGCCGACGCCAAGGCCCTGGCGAGCGATCCGGACGCGGCCGCGATCAAGTCGGTCGCCCCGGTGGTCACCACCAGCGGCACGGCGCTGTACGGGAACGTCTCGTACAGCCCGGGCTCGATCGTCGGCACGTACCCCGCGTACTTCGAGACCGCCAACCAGAAGGTCGCGCACGGCGAGTACTTCACCGACGACGACGTGCTCGCCTCGCGCAAGGTCGCGGTGCTCGGCGCGACGACGGCCAAGCAGCTGTTCGACACCGAGGACCCGGTGGGCAGGACGGTCGTCCTCGGCGGCACGCCGTTCACCGTGGCCGGGGTGCTCCAGGCCAAGGGCGGCAGCGGCTTCACCGACCCGGACGACGTGGTGATCGCCCCGCTGCCGACGGTGCAGAACGCCTTCACCGGCTTCGGCTCGGTCAACCAGATCCTGGTGCAGGCCGCGTCGGCGGACACCACCGCCCAGGCCCAGTCCGAGATCACCCGCGTCCTGCTCGGCACGCACGCGATCGCCGACCCGGCCAAGGCGGACTTCCGGATCACCAGCCAGTCCTCGCTGCTCACGGCGAGGGAGAGCACGACGAGGACCTTCACCGTGCTGCTCGGCGCGGTGGCGGCGATCTCGCTGCTGGTCGGCGGGATCGGGATCACCAACATCATGCTGGTGACGGTCACCGAGCGGACGCGCGAGATCGGCATCCGCAAGGCGCTCGGAGCACCGCGCGCGGTGATCCTCGGGCAGTTCCTCACCGAGTCGACGCTGCTGTCGGTGATCGGCGCCGGGCTGGGAGTGGCGGCCGGGATCGCCGGCTCGCACTTCAGCATCGTCGGCATCACGCCGGTGGTGATCCCCGAATCGGTGCTCGGCGCCTTCGCCATCGCCGTCGCCATCGGGCTGTTCTTCGGCAGCTACCCCGCCAACCGGGCCGCCTCGCTGCGGCCGATCGACGCCCTCCGGCACGAGTAGGACTCCACACCATGAGCAAAGAGATCGCCACGGTCGAGGCCGGGGCCGCCACCCCGGCCGAACAGCTCGCCCTCCTCGCCACCCCGCCGGACGGGCGCGACGTGAGCGCCGAACTGGCCGCGCCGCCCCGGCGGAAGCTGCCCTGGCTCAGCCTGGTGCTGGCGGGCGGCGTGATCGCCACGGGGGCGTTCGCGGGCGGGGTCTGGTTCCAGCAGAACCAGGGGACGTCCCCGGGCGGCGGGAAGCCGTCCGCCTCCGCCGCCCGGCCGGCTGCTGCGGCGGGCGGCTACGGGCAGAACGGCTCCGGCCGCCGGGGGCAGGGACAGGGCGGGGCTCAGGGACAGGGCGGCCAGGGCACCGGGCAGGGCGGCTTCGCCCGGGGCACGGTCAAGGCCGTCGACGGCAACACCGTCTACCTGACGGACTCCAACGGCAACACCGTCAAGGTCACCACCGGCGACGCGACGAAGGTCCAGCTCAACAAGGAGGGCAGGGTCGCGGACCTCCAGCCCGGCCAGAGCGTGACCGTCGTCGGCACCCCCGACGCCGACGGTGGCTACACCGCCAGCCAACTGGTCGAAGGCGCCGCCGGCTTCGGCGCGGGAGGCTTCGGCGCGGGTGGTTTCGGCGGCGGCGGTGCCGGTGGCGGCGCCTCCAGGAACCCGTCCGGCGGCTGACCCGGAGCCGACGGACGACCGCGAGGCCCTCGCCCTTCGACGGGAGAGTTCGACGGGCGAGGGCCTTCGCGCGTTCGGCGGCGCACCGGTTCCCCACCGTGATCCCCTTGACCGATGGCGGGTCCGGCTCGGCCGGGCGAGGATCACCGGGTGACGCACCCCTTCCTGGAGACAGACCGGCTCGTCCTCCGGCCGCTCACCGCCGCCGATGCCGTCGACCTCTTCGCGCTGGACGACGACCCCGAGGTCATGCGCTTCATCAACGGCGGCGAGCCGGCCGACCGCGACGAGATCCTGGCCACCACCCTTCCCCGCCTCCTCCACGACCACCCCTGCTCGGGCACCCGGGGCTTCTGGGCGGCCGAGGAGAGGACCACCGGCACCTTCCTGGGCTGGTTCGAGCTCCGCCCGCCCGACGACCACGACCCCACCGTGGTCGAACTCGGCTACCGGCTGAACCGGGCGGCCTGGGGCCGGGGCTACGCCACCGAGGGCTCAAGGGCCCTGATCGACAAGGGCTTCACCGACCTCGGGGTCGAGCGGGTGACCGCGAACACCATGGCGGTGAACACGCGCTCCCGTCGCGTGATGGAGAAGTCCGGACTCTCCTTCCTCCGAACCTACTTCGGGGACTGGCCGGACCCGATCCCCGGGCCCGAGTACGGCGAGGTCGAGTACGAACTCCTCAAGGAGACCTGGGAACAGCGGCCCCGGTAGCTCGCGAGGAGTGGGTCTGGCCCCACCCGACCGTGTGGCCAGACCCCTAGGGCGTCCGCTCCGCGCTCCGTAGCGTCGTTGCCACAACGACCCGGAGGGAGAAGGACCATGGACGCCTTCGACGCGGTGAAGAAGTACGTCGTGCTGTTCGGCGCCGTCAGCGCCGTCGTTCTCGGCACGGTCGCCGTGATGGCGGCCACCGGGCACGGGGCGACGCCGTTCATGTGGATCCGGGGCGCGATCCTCCTCGCCGTCGCGCCGTTCCTCCACCGCCTCACCGCCCGCGCCGCCGACGGCGCGTACCGGGCCTTCGACCGCCTCCGCACCCTCTCCGCGGTCATGCCGATCGCGATCATCGGCGTCGATCTCGTCCCCGGTCTCTGCCCGGCCTGGTACGCGGTGCTCCAGGGCCTCTCCGCCCTCGCGCTGGTCGCCGTCGCCGTCCTCACCCGGAGTTCCGCCCTGGCCGCCGCCTTCCCCGAGCAGTAGCTATCCGGCCAGCTCGGCCAGCCAGGGGTGCCCGGGGTGGATGCGCTCCAGCCACCCGCGAAGGGCGTCCCGCCTCGGACGGCCCAGCAGCGGCAGCACCTCGGCGAAGTCGGCCCGGTCCTTGGGCCGCGGCGCCTTCGCCTTGAACAGCAGCACCAACTCCGGTGCCAGATAAGGGATGCCGTCGTCCGTCCGCTCGATGATCGCCCGGTACGGCAGCCGCAGCGACTCGTCCCGCCGGCAGATCCAGGTGCCGCCGTCGTGCGGCTCGCGGAAGACGTCGAGCAGGAACCGGCCGCTGGCCCGGTCCCGCATCCAGGTCTGGTGGGTGGCCGCCATGGCGTCGGCGCCGGGCGCCGGCCAGACCCGCCCCGAACCGACCGCGTCGAACTCGTATTCGGGGAAGCGGGCCCGGATCTCCGGAAACCCGGCTGCGGGCACCGCGATCTCCAGGTCCCCGTGCTCCCGCGACTGCCGCCCGCAGAACAGGTCGAGCGCCCACCCCGCCGCGACGCACCACGCGACCCCCACCCCGTCCAGCCGCTCCGCGACCTCCTCCGGCCGCCACGCAGCCATCCACCGGGCCGCCAACTCGCCCTCGTCGAACACAACGCCGCCGGGCGGCAGTGACTCGGTCATCGGGGCAGCGTACGTGCCGCCGACAACGGGGCTCAACCGCGCGTGATGATGCACGGTCTTGCGGCAGGTGTTCGAGGTCGGCCCGGTTTCCAGTACCGGCAACAGGAACTCCTTGCCGTCGCGGGAGCAGTTCCGAGAGCATCGTCGGGAAACCCGACGAGCAAGGAGGCAACTATGAAGCTGACCCGGCTTGTGGGTTCCTGCGAGGGTGGCGAGTGCCCGACTCTGTACCTGACGGACCGGGGCACGCTCGCCGTTCAGGGCGAGCACATGACCGAACACGGTCTGCCGATCCCGGCGCACGACTCCTTGGTCGAGATTCCCATCGAACTCATCCGAAAGGCTGTTCGTGACAACCTCATCCAGGACTCTCGGGGACTGGTTCTCGGCGTTCGAGCGAGAGGCGTTCCGACTGGAGACGTTCGACGACTACAGCCAGTCCGGTGGGGTCGACGCATACCGCGCCTTCCTCGCAGGCGAGGAGCAGCCGGACGACTTCAAGAACGCCGAGTGGGTCAGGACGGTGTCCGATGCCGCGCAGGCCGGCAAGCGGATGTACCGGGTGCACATCCTCTCGCGGCCGCTCTCGCCGTACCTCCGGTTCGAACTCGGCTGGGGGTACCGCCGGAACATGGCGGTCGGCGAGGAGTTCTTCATCCTCGACACCACCGAGCGGGAGAACCCGCTTCCCGAGGCCCCGGACTTCTGGCTCTTCGATGATGAGACCGTTGCCTCGATGAGCTACGACGGTAAGGGAAAGTACCTCGGGGCCGAATTCCTCGGCGGAAGTCAGGCCGCCGAATTCAAGGGGTACCGGGACACCGCGATGGCACACGCGGTGCCCTTCTCGGAATGGTGGACCGAGCACAGCCCGTGAACAGGACCCAACTCGGTGCGGCGCTGCGGGAGCTCCGGCAGGCTTCCGGCAAGGAAGCGAAAGCCGTGGCCCGCAGCGCCGTCATGTCTCCCAGCAAGCTGAGCAGGATCGAGACCGGCAAGGTGGCGCCCACCATCGTGGACGTGGAGCGCATCCTCACGGCTATAGGAGTGCCCGACGACGTCAGGACCGAGTACATGGCCGTCGCGCGGGCGCAGGCCACCGAAGCCACGGCGTGGCGGCTGATCCGACGGCTCGGCTACCACCGCAAACAGCAGCAGATCAAAGCCCTGGATGACGTCACCGGACAACTCCGGGTGTTTCAGCCCTCGCTTGTTCCCGGGCTCCTCCAGACCCCGGAGTACGTGCGGGCGGTATTCGGGGGGCTTTCATGCCGTTGCGTGGCGGAAAGTGCGCAGGGGGCCGGCGCCCGAGGCGGCGGCGGGCAGCCGGGTCACGGAGGTCGAGGGGCGGGTCCTGGACGACCCGGGGTTCGCCTTCTGGGCCGATCTCCACCTCGGCCCCACCGTCGTCCGTGACGGCCGCGCCCTACGCGATGTCGCCGACGGCTCGACCGCCCGCCCGCACGGCCGCACCGTCGCCCTCGGCGGGCCCCGAGACCTCTGGCGGACGGTGGAGACAGCCCACCGGACGTGGCTCGACCGGAACCGCCCCCGCCGCGAGTGGTTCACCCTCGATGCGCTCCCGGAGGGCCAGTTCGCCGGTCACACGGCGCCGGACGGCACGCGGTTCCGCTGGGCTCTCTGACGCGCGGGCGGAAATCCGGGCGACTCCCGTGGGCGTGATCCTCTACGGTGATCACGCCCAGGGCGGCCGTTTACCGCCCGTCGACGTGGCGCGACCAACGCGTCCGCAACCCAGGGAGTCACCGCCATGACGCGGACCCTTGTCTCGGAACTCCATGCGCACCTCGGGAAGACGGTCACCGTCTACGGCTGGGTGAACACGCTTCGCCTCCAGCGGCGCATCCAGTTCGTCCTGATCCGGGACCACACCGGTCTCGTGCAGGTCACCCACCCGCGCGGTGGGGAGGGCGACGCCATCGAGGCCGCCTTCGAGGGCGTGACGGTCGAGTCCGCCGTGAAGATCACCGGCCGGGTGGTCGCCAACGCGCAGGTGAGGCTCGGGGGGTTGGAGATCGTCCCGTCCCGGGTGGAGGTCGTCTCGCCGGCCGAGCCGAGGCTGCCGATCGACGAGAGGACCGGCATCGACCAGCGGCTGGACTGGCGGTTCCTCGACATCCGGCGCCCCTCCCAGCACCTGGTCTTCGAGGTCCAGACAACCGTCGAGCGGGCGATGCGCGAGGTGGCGGCCGAGGAGGGCTTCACCGAGCTGCACACGCCGAAGCTGATGGGCACGGCCTCCGAGTCGGGCGCCGAGGTGTTCGAGGTCGGCTACTTCGGCCGCACCGCCTATCTGGCCCAGTCGCCGCAGTTCTACAAGCAGATGGCCATCGCGGGCGGCATCGACCGGGTCTTCGAGATCGGGCCGGTGTTCCGCGCCGAGCCGTCGTTCACCTCCCGGCACGCCACCGAGTTCACCGGGGTCGACGTCGAGATCGCCTGGATCGACGGGGTCGAGGACGTGATGGCCTTCGAGGAGCGGATGCTGCACCGGGTCCTGGCCGCCGTGGACGCCCGGCACGGCACGGCGATCGCCGAGCACTTCGGCACCCAGGTCGCCGTCCCCGAACGGCCGTTCCCGAGGATCACGATGGCCGACGCGCTGGCCAGGCTGCGCGCCACCGGCTGGGACCCGGAGGGCGTCAAGGAGGACCTGGACCCGGAGGGCGAGCGGGCACTGAGCGGGCTGATCGCCGAGGAGACCGGGCACGAGTTCGTCTTCGTCACCCGCTTCCCGGCCGCCGTGCGGCCGTTCTACCACCTGCGGCCCGAGGACGACCCGACCGTCACCGAGTCCTTCGACCTGCTGTGGAAGGGCGTGGAGATCACCACCGGCGCCCAGCGCGAGCACCGGTACGACCGCCTCGTCGCCCAGGCCCGGGAGAAGGGCATGGACACCGGGCCGCTCTCCGGCTACCTCGACTGCTTCCGCTACGGCACCCCGCCGCACGGCGGACTCGGTCTCGGTCTCGGCCGGCTGCTGATGCTCGCCCTCGGTCTTCCCTCGATCCGCGAGGCGACGTTCCTCTTCCGGGGGCCGCACCGCCTCGAACCGTAAAGGGCGTGACGTTCGTAGGAGCGTGCCGGCCGTGAAAGCGTGCGGCCAGGCGCGGAGAAACAGCGGAAAGGGCCGTGCCCGAGGAGATCGGCGGTTTCTAGCGGTCGTTGCAACACGTGGTCGGTTGTCTAGGCCGCGAGGAGTTTAGCCAGACGCTCGGCTGGGGTTTCCCAGCCGAGCGTCT